>JAEEOB010000197.1 GCA_016284045.1 Bacteroidaceae bacterium | reverse complement strand
TTATCATAAAGATACCAAGAAGAGGTGTAAGACCGTCTGTATATCGCCTCATGATTGGTCTCAAGGAGGATCTTCGTCCCATCTGGCGAGAGGATATAATCCTGGAAATAAGAGATTTTGTCACCCTGTGTGTCTCGGACCGAGAAGAGAGTTTCCACCGTCTCACCAGCCTTGTAAGAGCATTTCAGGATGGCATCGTTCGTGTCGGAGATACGGAGATAATGTTCTCCATCGTCCATGGAATTCAGCCCGCTGATACGGCTGGGATAATAAGCATAGCCAACTACCTCCTGAAGGGAGATTTTCTGTGCCTTGGCATTTGAAGCCACAGCAAACAAAACGGCAATAGCCAAATAGAAGAAATATTTTCGAAACATTGTTATAATAAAGAATTTATTAATATATTAAAAATTATTCATTGGTTTGAGCGATAAGGTCTTTCACGACTTCTGCACCGATGGCGATTCCTGCCGCAGGAGGGACGAAGGCGTTGGAGGCGGGAATAATTCGGCGCGAAGCCTGTGGTTGTTCAGTCTGGAGGTACTCAGCAGGCTTTATTGGTTTTTCTGAAGAAAACACCACTTTCACGTGGTTAATTCCCATGCTTCTGAGCTTAGAGCGTATGGCTTTTGCGAGCGGGTCGGTGTGTGTCTTTGACAGATCTGTCACTTTGAAAGCTGTGGAATCTATCTTGTTTGCCGCTCCCAATGAACTGATGACTGGTATGCCAGCTTCTTTACACCTGCGAATCAACTCGATTTTAGCCGCAACAGTGTCAATGCAATCGACCACATAGTCATAGCCTGTAAGGCATATTTCATCAGCGTTTTCCGGAAGGTAGAACATCTTGAATGTATGAACTTTGCATTCAGGATTGATATCGAGAATGCGTTGTGCCATAACATCCACCTTATATTGCCCGATTGTGGAGTGCAACGCTACGATTTGCCTGTTGAGATTAGTAATGTTCACAGTATCGTTATCGACAAGCGTGATGCTTCCTACCCCACTCCTTGCTATGACCTCAACCGCATGTCCTCCGACACCTCCCACTCCAAAAACAGCAACTCGGGCTTGCTGAAGACGGCGGATAGCGTCCTGGCCAAAAAGCATACGGGTTCTAATAAACTGATCCGACATGTATTCCTCTGTTGATATAAGGGATATCCCTTCTGTTAATTCCAATGCAAAGATACGATAATAAAATGAAAAGAAAAAGTGAGAGACCTTTTTTTAGTTCTTGCTTTATTTAACGTTCTTGTTGTTGTTCGTCCTCGGCAAGGAAGGAGGGGTTCCGCTTGATGTACTCATACCCGAAACGGCAACGGAGGCAGTTGTGCTTCTCGCAGTAATTTTTTGAGAGCTGAATGAGTGCCTGGCTGTCGGCAGCCGACTGGCACTGTATTCCTGCTTCTGCCCATTGAGTGATATATTTGTTTTTCTCGGGTTTGACTCCCTCCATCAAGTCAAAGGAGCGGTCACAAAGCACGTCATCGCCTTTATACCGTCCATAAGCAAAAAGAAACGGCACAATCGAATTCATGACAATCAAATCAACTGAGGATTTAGAAATTCTTTTTTCTGATGATGGTGATTCCGATTGTCTGAAAGCGAAATGGGTGTGCCAGTAGTCGCTTACGCTTTCATTGCCTTTTTCAGGCATTAACAGGCAATAGATGTCGTCTAGGGTGGATGCTGAGAGCACCTTGGAGATGCTGAGACATCCACGATAAAAAAGCATAGCTATCTGTGCGAGTCTCACCTCGGGGAAGTTTTCCGGGCGCACTTTATGGGTCCACAGTGACGGGTCGATGGGAGTGAACGAGAACTTATGCCTCATGAACATGTATTCATTCCGCAGCCGGACATAATAGTCGCCATAGTCGTCGTGTGGATCGTTGAGCAGTCCGGCCTGTCCGAAGAACACCGCCTCAATCTGAAAGAGTGAGTCGCGGTGTTTTCCCATGGCAATAAGTGGAAAGGACTTCGCCCACATTTCAAATGCATGGCCATTCTTTCCGAATCCGAAATTGCGGGCAATTGTGACAAAAAATGTCGTTTCCCAATCTCTGCATAGCAGTTCGCTACGTTCTGTGACAGCACAGCTCCTGTCTTCAAGCCGTTCCACTTGTAAAGCGGACAACCACGAATGCACCATCAGTCTTGGAAACGACGGAACCTCCTTGGCGCAAGGCGGGAAGCTGTCGGACCGTATCAGGCTGTCGTAGTTATCCCTGACCCATCCAGGCACAGGCAAAACCATCTGGGGAATCAGTCTGTTGGCGTTGCCTGGATAGGGGACATCCACATCCGCCACTTCCACCACATGCAGAATCACATTGTCGTAAGCCGGATCGGTATCGTGATGATGGCGGAACCAGTCGGATGCGCGAACATGAATTTCTACATTTCCCACCCAGAGTTGTCCGTCAATACGGATTTTAGCATTGAAAAAATCGGGTCCAGAACCAAAATTATGCAGTCCTGGGTCGATAACCTCCACCTTGCTCCGGCTGGTGGTGAAAAGCTCACGAAGCGGGAAAATCTTATGTTTCCAGACATAATGAATGAGTTCTTCCATTTAAGTGAACAGTGTGTTAAATTATGAAGACGAGCAGACGAGAGAAATAAGTATGTCAAACTTCACAAATCGAATCTGGCTCAATTGTTTCTCTACAAAAAAACGCAAAAAGGATATAAATTCGTGTTAAACGAACTAAAAAACGCCTCAAAGATAAGTTTTTTATTTTAAAATGGTTAACTTTGCAGAAGAAAAAATGAAAAAAAGATGAAAATTGCATTAATCGGTTATGGAAAGATGGGCAAGATGATTGAACAGATTGCCATCGAGAGAGGTCATGAGATTGTTTCGATTATCGACATCGACAACCAGGAGGATTTTGAATCAGAAGCGTTCAGAAGCGCAGATGTCGCCATAGAGTTCACCGCTCCCCATGTGGCATACGGAAATTATTTGAAGGCATGGAAAGCAGGTGTGAAAGTAGTGTCAGGCTCCACCGGCTGGCTGAAAGAGCATGGTGATGATGTCCGCCGAGCTTGCGAGAAGGAAGGCAAGACATTGTTCTGGGCATCTAATTTCAGTGTTGGCGTGGCTATATTCTCCGCAGTGAGCAAATATCTGGCCCGCATCATGAACAATTTCCCCCAATACGACGTAAGCATGGAGGAGGTACACCATATCCATAAGCTCGACCATCCGTCAGGCACCGCCATCACATTGGCAGAGGGCGTGATTGGTGAACTTGACCGTAAAGACAGCTGGAAAGTGGGCACTGTTCAGAATCCAGACGGAAGCGTTGACGGCAACAAGGAAAATGCATCCAATGAGCTCCGCATCGACAGCATCCGCAGAGGCGAGGTACCTGGCATCCACTCCATCACCTACAACTCGGAAGCCGATCAGATAACAATAACACACGACGCACACTCACGACAAGGGTTTGCGCTCGGAGCCGTGCTTGCCGCAGAATACACAAAAGACCATCAGGGACTACTGACGACAGACGATCTTTTTAAGTTTTAATTTATCATATACAGGAAATCCGGGAACCCCGGGTCACAAAATCATAAACACAACATTCTAAACATCAAACATCATGGGTATTTTTTCAAGCAAACCCGACTATTCAAAAATACGCACAAAGAAAGTCAAGGAAAAAGAGGAAAAAGAGAAGAAAGTGAAACCCGCATGGGTTAAATGGGTGAAATTCTCTATTGTCGCCATACTTTGGCTGCTTTTTATCTACTGGCTTGGCAGTTGGTGGGGCCTACTTGTGCTTCCTTTCATCTTCGACGCCTATATCACTAAGAAAATCAACTGGACTTGGTGGAAGAAAGAAGACCAGCCCGCATCCAACTTCATCATGAGCTGGGTAGATGCGATTGTGTTTGCACTAGTAGCAGTCTATTTCGTGAACAACTTCTTCTTCCAGAACTATAAGATACCATCTTCTTCACTGGAGAAATCGCTGCTGACAGGTGATTACCTGCTTGTGTCGAAACTATCGTATGGTCCTCGCATTCCAATGACCCCGCTCACACTTCCGCTCACTCAGCACACGATTCCTGGCATCAATTGCAAGTCGTATATCGAATGGCCTCAGTGGGAATACCGTAGAGCAAAAGGCTTCGGAACTGTTCAGCTGGGCGACATCGTGGTGTTCAACTACCCTTCAGGCGACACGGTAGCAGTGAATTATCCCAATGACTTCTACTCGCTTTGCTTCGAGACAGGCTGTCAGATAGCCAGCGAGCGCCCAGACCTCCAGGATCTGCTGACCACTAACGACACGACCACAGTAGGGCAGATAGAACAGTTCAACAAACTCTATGCCCTCGGAAAAGAAGGGATTAAGCAGAATCAGAATCGTTTCGGAAAAATCACAACACGTCCTGTTGACCGCCGCGAGAACTACGTGAAGCGTTGTGTGGGTCTTCCTGGTCAGACATTCCAGATCAAGGACAAAGTAATTTACATCAACGGCGAGAAGCAGCCCTTCCCTGAGCTGGTACAGTTTAATTATAAGGTATATACAAAAGACGGTGGTCTGCTCGACGACAAACTATGCGCTGATTTAGGTATTTCCGATGAGGACCGGAACCGCATTCTGGATTACACACATGGTATGGCTTTGACCTTCCAGGCAAAGGCAGCCCTGGAGAAGATGCCCGAAGTAATTGACAGCATCGTTGAAATCAAAGACGGCTATTTTGGAAGGATGTACCCAATTGACCATGAATACGGATGGACCCGCGACAACTACGGTCCGATTGTGATTCCAGCCAAAGGGCAAACCATCAAACTAGACATGGACAATATCTGTATTTACGAGCGTCCGATCCGCACCTACGAAGGCAATCAGCTCGACATCAAACGCGACGGGATCTATATTAACGGCAAGAAATCAGATTCCTACACATTCAAGATGGACTACTACTGGATGATGGGTGACAACCGCCACAACTCTGAGGACTCCCGCTACTGGGGCTTCGTACCAGAGGATCACATCGTAGGCAAGCCGCTGTTTATCTGGCTGTCTATCTCTCCCGACAGCAACCCTGAGGCAAAAACCTACCGCTGGGACCGCCTGTTCAAATGGGTAGGCGACATTAAGTAATATTACGATTTAAGATTTTAGAAATTATGATTTAATTGATTATATGGTTATTTATTATTAATCAGGAATCATAGATTTATTAAAATTTTCATTTCAGACATACATAAAGTAGGTCACCACGAATAAACGGCAAAAATAAAACGACGTGAAAGAAACACTGCTCAGCACCGCCTATTTACCGCCAGTCCAATGGTTTTCCAGACTGGCGGTAAATCGTGTAGTATCTGTGGAGATGTGGGAGAGCTATCATAAGCAAACTTACCGCAACCGTTGCATCATTGACTCACCCAACGGCACGGTTTCGCTGTCCATTCCTGTGGAAAAACCCGAAAACGGATCAAGGCTTATCAAGGACATTCGCATCAGCGACCACGATGACTGGCGGACGAAACACTGGCATGCGTTAGAGTCGTCGTATTTCAACAGCCCTTTCTTTGAATTTTATCAAGACGATTTCCGTCCGTTTTATGAAAAAAAATATGAGTTCCTTATCGATTTTAACGAGGAACTCATCTACAAGTGCATGGAACTGATTGGCATACAGTCAGAAATCTGTCACACAGAACGATTTGTCGATGAAGATGAAATAGACCATGAAACCACAGACGACCTCCGTTTTCTGATCAGTCCTAAAATGTCGTTGGCTGATGACCATGATTTTTCGGTAAAACCCTACTACCAAGTATTTGCCGACCGCAATGGCTTTCAACCCAACCTGAGCGTCATCGACCTATTGTTCAACATGGGTCCGGAATCCATCCTTATTCTATCTCCTCAACGGTGACCCCCTCGAACTCTTGCATGATGTCGAGGATGCGACGTTGGAAACTATTCCGCATCACCTTCATCTCCATACTCACATTGTAGAGCGCACCTTTCGACGTGGATTTATCCTCCATCTTGTAGGAGTCGATTTCCACATGGAGCCGCCGCAGTCGTTCGAGCACAGTGTCAATGGCATTCTGACTTTCGGCAGAGAACCGGACAGCGAAAGCCCTTGTTCCAAAGCGTCTAAGGAAGATATTCATCGCCTCGAGACCAATCAGCACCAATACAGTGGTGGTGACGCTCAGCACATAGAGTCCTGCCCCACATCCCATTCCGATGGCACCGACCACCCAGATACCTGCCGCTGTGGTCAGACCTTTCACCACATGCTTCTGGAAAATGATAGTTCCTGCTCCGATGAAACCGATGCCAGAAACCACCTGTGCTGCGATACGTGATGGGTCGAGCCTGATGCTGAGGTCTTTGTTGCTTTCCAGCAAATCCATAAAACCATACTGCGAGAGCACCATCAGCAAGGCGCTTCCAAGAGCAACAAGGAAATGGGTGCGGAAGCCCGCGCCTTTAGCGCGGTACTCCCGCTCCAGTCCGATGGCACCGCCCATAAGTGCGGCAATCAGAATACGAAGGATGTACTCCCAAGCCATTATGATTTAACGATTTTATTATTTATGATGTAAGATTTTATTATAATACTTATAATGCAAGATTCTCGACTTCTACCTGTAGATAGAACAATCTCAATCCTTAAATCGTAAGTTTCTAAATCGTAAATCCTTAAATATTTATGGTTTCCTTTCCAGCAGTTCTGCAAGACGAGTCATCTGCTGAGGGATACGGATTCGCTGCGGGCACTTAGGCACACATTCCTTGCAGTCCATGCACTGTGTTGCCAGCTCGCTGTCTTTCACTGCGGCATGGAAGCCCTTGACGAACTTCTTGTTCTTTTTCTTAAAGTCGGATGCAGACGTGTCAACAGGCGGCAGCGCATCCTCATTGATACATTTGTTATAATATGCGAAGTTCGCCGGAATGTTCACACCATAAGGACAAGGCATACAGTACTTACAGTCGGTGCAAGGAATGAGCGGATAAGCCACCATCTTCGATGCTATGTCCTCGAGGAGTGCCAGTTCTTTCTGTGTACAAGGTTCAAGCGGTGAGTGTGTCTTCACATTGTCAACGAGATGCTCCATGTATGTCATACCGCTCAATGATGTGAGAATATTTGGCTGTGAGCCGCAGAATCGGAATGCCCATGACGCCATGCTGTCGTTGGGTCTCAACTCTTTCAGTTTTTTTGCGAACACATCGTTGATTGACGCCAGACGTCCTCCCAGAAGCGGCTCCATGATGACTCCCTGCACATCGTGCTTCTCAAGCAGTCCGTAGAGATAGTCCGCATTCGTGTTGCGACGGTTCTGGTCTTTCGCATGTTTCCAATCCACATAATTCATCTGAATCTGGGCGAAGCTCCACCCGTATTTGGGCGTATTCTCCAACAGCCACTCAAACACCTCTACATCGCCATGATAAGAAAAGCCAAGATTGCGGATACGACCGGCGGCACGCTCCTCCATCAGAAAATCCATCATACCATTGTCGAAGAAACGGCTACGGAGTTGTTCCATACCGCCGCCGCCCACTCCATGAAGCAGGTAATAGTCGATGTATTCGGTCTGCAGAGCCTTCAGTGAGTTACGGTACATTTTCACCGACGCGTCGAACGACCATTCATTCTGCCCGAAATTGGAGAGTTTAGTGGCAATATAATATTTTTTTCGGTCGAACCCGCTCGCCTTCAAGGCAGTACCTAACGAAGACTCCGACTGATCGCGCATATAATGGGGCGACGTGTCGAAATAGGTGACGCCATGCTCCAATGCATATTTCACCTCCTCGTTGACCAGATCCTGATCTATGCGTCCGTTTTTCTGCGGCAGTCGCATCATTCCATAGCCCAGCAAGGAAACCTTATCGCCCGTCTTGCGGTTGATGCGGTACGTCATGTCGTTCGATACGATAATTCTCTCTTCATCTCTGCCGAATGCTGAGAGCGGCCCCAGTCCCATCATCAAAGCGGCAGAAGCAGATGTCAACCCCAGACGTTTGAGAAACTCTCGTCTGTTCAGCTCGTTTTCAGGATTCTCTTTCATAACCATTTTGTTGATAATATTAAAAAAATGTAATTAGGCATTATACAGAAACATTGCAAAAATAATGATTTTTTTTCAAATAAATCATGTTTCCATAAAAAAGTTTGATTTTATTTTGATTTATGCATACTTATTCGTAACTTCGTAAACACAAACCAAGAGAAAACTATCATTATGTCACATTTACTTTTCATTGGCACCACTGAGCTTCTGGTAATCGCAGGCATAGCACTGCTGCTTTTCGGCGGCAAGAAACTGCCTGAGATGATGCGCGGACTCGGTAAAGGAGTGAACAGCTTCAAGCAGGGAATGAAAGACCCTGTTGACGAGTCTGACGAGACGAAGACGGCGCCTAAGGAGAACGAACAATGACAGACTCCGTTAAGGGGAACGGTAAGAGTCAGAATATGACTTTCAGCGGTCATCTGGAGGTGATGCGCAGGATGCTGTTCCGGATGCTGGCCGTAGCGCTGGCAATCGGAGTGGTAGTTTTTTGCTTTAAGAATTTGACGTTTAAGCTGTTGCTTGCTCCGAGTCACTGGGACTTTGTGACATACCGTTGGCTTGAGAGCTGCATGAGCGGAATGGGCTTGGATTTTAAGTTTGAGGAGTTTCATGTGAGTATGATTGCTACGGAGCTGTCGAGCCAGTTCATGACACACATCTCCACGTCGTTCTATCTCGGGCTGCTGTTCGCCTCGCCCTATATCCTCTACGAGCTGTTCAGGTTCATATCTCCGGCTCTCTACGACAACGAGCGGAAATACGCCACAAAGACGGCGGTGACCATCTACGTCCTGTTCATCATCGGAGTGTTAATCACCTATTTTATCCTTTTTCCGATATCTTTCCGATTTTTAGGCACTTACAGTGTGTATGAAGAGGTGGTTAGCAACATCACCATCGATTCGTATATCAGCACGTTCGTCTCGCTCACGCTCGTTATGGGGATTGTGTTTCAGTTGCCGGTTATCGCATTCTTCCTCGGCAAGATGGGTGTGATAGGTGCAGAGATGCTGTCGAAATACCGCAAACACGCATTCGTCCTCATTATGCTCGTGGCAGCCATCATCACCCCACCCGACGTGATGACCCTTGTGCTTGTGACGATACCGCTCTATCTGCTGTTTGAGCTGAGCATCAAAGTGCTCAAGTGGACAGGGAAGCGTAAACGATAAACCAATTTTTTCCTATTTAAATATTTAAGATTTACGTTTTTTTATACATTTTATTTATTTAGTTCTTTGGTTATTTTTTTTATAAATTATTTGTGTTTTTTGACTTTTTTGTAATTTTGCATGGTTTTTCCTATCAGCATTTAAACTCAACTGATAATGCCCCTGACTTTTGAAATTAGTTACAAACAAATAAACAATAACTGGCTTATGAAACTTAACAAAATCAAATCAGCCGTAATGATTCTTCTCCTTGCGTTTGCCGTGGGGGCAAAGGCAGAAGAAGTCAGAGAGGTTTCGGGTACCGTCTATACCAGTCTGATTCCAGACAACGTGGCACTCAAACTTTCAGGCGACACCAAGCTGGTAGTCAACATGGACAGAGTGATTACCAGAATCGAAGGCAGAACCCCGAATTTGCTGAATCCCAAATTTAATCTGGAAATCGAAGGCATCGATGACCATCAGCTCACTGTGAATCAGCAGTATGGAGCAACAGGCATCCTGGTAAATTCTTTGTTCTGCTCGGCACGTATAATCATCTTCTCCACAGGGAGATGTGTTTATACAAATGAAGACATAACTTTCACCAATGAACTGTTGGCAAAAAGCACCAATAAAGAAAACTTATCCGCAATAACAAGTATTCATGGCAACATCATGATGAGCGGAGCAAATTTTCAAGTTAACGCTCCGGGTGTAGCTCTCCATGCCGCAAAAGACATAAAACTGAAAGGACAGGGAAATTTCTTCAGCGGAAACAAGAAACCGGCAATATACTCTGTGTCGGGTAATGTGACCATTCAGAGCGGATTCTTCCAAATGGATGGCGGCATTCAGGCTTTCGAAGGTGTATTTAACATGACCAACGGAACACTCATAACTGACGGCGGGAGCAACAACCCCGGCATACAGGCAAAAGGGGACATCACCTTGGATGGTGAAATCACCGCCACCGGCACCTATGGTGTTTTATCTACAGAAGGTAACATCACAAACAAAGGCGTATTATGTGCCACAGGAAAAAGTGTGTCGGCAATCAGAGCAGAGAAAGGCGACATCACCCTGGAAGGCAAAGTGCAGGCTACAGGCAAATATAACTGTGCCGCCGCAGGCAGTAATATCTATGTAGGCAGTAATGCTGCAAATAAAACCCTCACAGTGAAGGGCAATTTCATAGGTGAAACCACCTCCTACGATAACGATGACAATGATACCAGGTCTTGCCTTTTCGGCTACTATGTATTTATAGAAGAAGATGCCGTAGTTGAGCTTGATGCTAATCATTGGGGTATCTTATCCCCAAAAGCAGTCCATCTCAACGGCAACGTGAAAGTCTATGCAGAAAACAAGAACGGCAAAGCCGTATTTAGCCATGGCGATATCTATGTGAAAGGCGGGAATATCCTGTTGAAAGCCCGCCGTCACGGCGGTAACAACCCGTTCGACACCGTCAGTTATGTAGGCACAGAAGAAGCGATGACCTGGGGCGGAGTTCTTGATATTGTATCTCCGATGGCCGTGACCTATCCTGAGAACTGGCGCATCTGGGATTACGACTACGGCGGCGAACACACCATCACGAACATGGATGACCGGTACTATTACATATCCGGCGCACGTCATATTGAGTTCGGCGCACCTCAGCTGTCGGGCACTGTGACCATCCAGCCTACTCCTTATATCGGCGTGACTATGGGCTGTCTGCTCGACGGCATGGTCGATTCACTCAAACGTGCCGGCGCGTCTTTGGACGTTCAGTGGCAGTGCAGCGACAACGCTCAGACATGGGAGGACATCCCTTCGGCAACTGGCTTTGAGTATGTGGTGAAAGCTGACAACCTCGGCAAGCATATCAGGGCCATGGTGTCATCCTCGCAATACGGAAACAAGCTCTACAGCAACTACCGTACTGTGGCAAAACGCGCATGTAACGTCACAGCGGTGGCACCACAGCTCCAAATCGAGGGCAGCCAGGTGAAAGTGACCAACGCCCAGGCGAGCCAGGAATACATTATCCTCAACTACAAGAAAGACATCAGCCAGCTCACCGAGAACGACTGGGCGAACAGCAAGAAACCGGACGGCGACAGCCCCACCCTGCTTCTCGGCGGCACCGTCAACAGCGTGAACTACGTTTATACACGCGTGGCAGCAACCGACATCATGCGCGCCGGAACAACAGTGCTCAGGGAGGCCATCTACTTAGGTCAGAACACCTCGCTGCAGAGCTTCCAGATGTCAGTTGTGGGAATACAGAAAAACCCGACAACTGGCAAGTTTGTAAGAAATCCCCTCGACACGGACGATTACGGCGTCTATTACATCAAAAGTTCAAGTGTGGTCAGGATCGAGCTGAAACCGATCCCCGAGAATGCGGTCTTTGACGGTGTGTATGGCAGCAGCTGGCTTATTGAGGGGTACAGCACGTCGGATTATGGCAAATTCTATTCAGACGCTGAATGTGAGAATCAAATAGAGAATGACCAGCAATACAAGATTGTGTATTTCAGACCCACCAAGAATCTTCAGATGAACTGGCTCGACATCTCAGCCTCCATCAACAGGGGCTATAACGACGTGGTGCGTGACGAGAAGACATTCCATGTGGCAAACGGGAACGGTTATCTGTTGGAACAGCTGACTCTACCAAACGTCACCATCGGACGGGGAGAGACCATCAGCGACTACACTTACGACGTCTATCCCGTGAAAGCCGTACCGGAAAACCTGACAGTCACGCTGACCGAGGGGAACGGGACTGCCCCTGTCGTCACATTCGACAACAACGAGGGAAAGACATTCACGGTGGATGCCACAGATGCCACAACCGGCACCTTCTTCTTTAACATCAGCGAGAACGGCACCAAGGTATCATCCTTACGTGTGACCGTCACCTCTCCCGACATCGAGGGCATCGCCATCATGCCGGAGGAAATCAGAGGCGCAGAGGGCGACACGCTCCAGCTCGCCGTGCAGTTCACCCCCGCCAACGCCACCGGCGACATCGTGTGGAGCTGCACCCGTCCCGACATAATCACCATTGACCAGGACGGCCAGCTCGTCTTCACCGGCGGCAACCCCGGCGAGAAAGCGATGGTTTCTGCCGCTTGCGGCGAATTCACTGCAACCAAGGAAGTGACCATCTCCGGCAAGTCGTACGACTTATGGATTGCCGGTGTGCAGGTGAACTCCGAGAATATGGATGACCTCACAGAAATCGTGGCTGAGCAGAGCGACGAGATGTTGAACTATATGTTTGAGAACGACTGTAAAGTGACATTCGACGGCTTCGACCTGACGCTTGAGAACATGCTTATCAGCCCTGCAGGCGATGTGGCTGGAATCTGGTCGGAAATCGACGGACTGACCATCAATGTGGTTGGCGAGAACACGGTGAAGAGCCAGTCCTACGGAATCAGTCTGAAGCGCAACACCACAATCAGCGGTGAGGGCACACTCAACATCGACAGCAACGTTTACGGAATTCTTTGTACTGCCGCCGACGATAATATCAACCTCACAATTCGTGATGCATCTGTTTATTCCAAAGGCTATGCATGGGGAATCAACGGCGACGTTGTGTCGTCGCTCACCTTTGAGAACGCCAATGTCACTGCCGAAGGAAGCAGATATGGCGGAATCGGCAATATCAACAACGGCATCACATTTGTAGGCTGCAGCATCGTTGAACCAGCCAACGCATCGGTTGAAGACGGTTTTGTGAAGTCTGGCAATGAATTCGCCAAGAAAGTGGTTATTGCTTCTGAATCAAAGCCATGGATGAAAGGCGACGTGAACGAGGACGGCAAGGTGGACATCTCGGATGTCGTGGCGGTCATCAACCAGATGGCAGGCACCGCCTCCTGGCCGCATGCCGATGTGAATGAGGACAACGAGGTGAATATCTCCGACGTCGTGGCTGTCATCAATATCATGGCTGGACAATAGTATTTAGTGAAAAGTGTATTTACTCAGAAACAGAGATACCAAATGGAGTTTTTTAAAAGGAATTAAAGGATTTTTTTGTATTTTAAGCGAACAGAAAAAGGAATTATATTTGGAAGAGAAAGAAAAAAAACATATATTTGCAGTCGTAAGAGAGTTTACAAACAATTGTTTTACAAAAAAAATCAGAAGCAATGAAAAAAATGTTATTCACCTGTCTGTTGGCACTGATGAGTCTGGCAGGCTACGCACAAAGAGAATACATCTGCACGGGCAACAATGTGAACGTGCGGACAGGTCCAGGGATGAACTATCCAGTTCAGCAGGCGCCGGGTGGCAACTGCGGCAGAGGCAAAATCCAGCTTTTCAAAGGTGAGCGCTACACATTCACCGGAGAGCGCCGCAACGGATTCATGAAGATTGAGGGCACAGAGTGCTGGCCGACTGGCTACGGATGGGTTTCTGCTCAATATCTCCGTCCTGCCGATAATGGATCATTCCAGTCTGCTCAATCACTCACCGCATTAGAGCGTAAGGTGGTTGGCCGCCACATGCTCAGCCTGCAGTGGATCTCATGGGAGTATTTCGGTGTCTGCGAAATCGTGAAGGAAGGTGACGGCGGCCTGCGCTGCACCGGCATCCAGAAATCGAAGGAGAACGACGACTATCTCCATATCGACGGCTATATTCAAATTGTGTCTGCCACACACCTCATCTTCACCGGCTCCATTGAATACAAGGTGTATCACCTCAACGGCGGTGAACCTTACGAGAAGACCGGCACCTTCAACTTCAAAGCCACCAACGGGCGCAAATACTGGCGTGCCCAGGAGATGGAAGGCGCAGACGGTGTGACCGACTACGTGGATATCTATTTTAAATAGAAAGTGATATTCTCTAAGAGACAGGGAGTGTGCTGACTTGAACAGGCACACTCCCTTTATATAATGATTAGTAAAAAGTGTATTTGCCCAAAGAAGGGAATCAACTGAAAATGAAAAGACTATTCATAGCAGTTATCTTTATCTCTGTCTTTGCTCTCTATAGCCATGCGCAGAAAAACATCATCCTGGAGCAGCAAGAAGGCAGTATCACCTTCGTCGTTGACAAAAACCGTCCGTCGCCCGACGGCAAGCTGGTTTTGAAGGGCAGCAAGAAATTGGCTGAAGCCATACTGAATGACGAGAACATCCAAAAAAGCAATCACCGGGTGGTAGCCACCAGTTTCGGAGGGCAGAAACTCTGCTACGCGGGGAAAGACGTGTTTTTCAGATGTCTGATTGAAGCCTACGCCCACCACCGCCCTTTCGTCATCTCTCCCGACATGGTGTGGATGCTTATCAGCCAGGGATTCGCGAGATACGTGAACGCCCACCCCGAGGAGATGCGCGACAAACTGGTGAGCCATGACGGCGTGATGGACCTGTCGGTGATGTCGGCGGGGAGTTCCGACAGTTCTGAAGCCGACTGGGCAAAACTGCTCGAAGGATTCAAAGAGCAGATTGACCAGCACACGAAAGGGAATATCAGCAGCCTGATGACCGCAGATTTCTCCACCACAGGAACCACAGAACGCATAGCCTCCCACATCACCCTGATGGAAAGCGTGAAATCCTATTTCCGTTTCCATGAATTCAGCGCTGCTTGCGGTATTCCTTCCATCACACTGAAAGGGACTCCCGACGACTGGCGGCATGTGGCAGAGAAGACAGATGCATTGGGGCAGATAGGGCTAATGGAATGGACAGAAAGCCTCAAGCCTGTGCTGGAAGAATTCATAAAAGCGTCGGAGGGCAATCCCGACCAGAAATTCTGGCAGACCATCGTGAAGAAAAAGCGTGTGAGAGAGTTAGAGTCCGGTGGTGGCTGCGGTGACGGAGGGATGCCGACAGAACTCGACGGCTGGATGCTGCTGTTTTTCCCCGACGCGAACGGAAAGACGCACGAGAAAGTGACCAAAAACTGGTCGATGCCCACCGAACGTGTAAGAGTGGGATTCAAGCGCCACATTGTCAACCCTGCCGGTGGTGAAATCGAAAACACAATAACGATGGAACTGATTGCCGGTTTTGTCGGTTTCGAGCTTGACACCCAGACCTATACCGTGACCCCGAAAATCGGCTGGCTTGTGAGAGAGGAAGACAACGAGAACGACACGTTCAAAGAGCTGGAGGAGATGGACAAGCAAGGAGCCGTCAGAATCAGAGTGTATGAAGTGCCGACCGCATTGAAAAAACTGAAGCGCATAAAAAAACTGAATCTGGAGTTCATCGGCAAAGTGGTGTTGCCCGACTGGATGGACAGCCTGAGCATTGACGAATTTCTCCTCAAGGGAAAGATGACAGAAGATGAAAAAGGGGCTATCAGACGGAGGTTTTCTAACGTGAAATTTTATTAATCGAGCTACTATAATGAGACGATTATTCATCATATTACTGATAGTTAGCCTCGCAACCGTGGCACAGGCACAGAACACCATGCGCATCGCCTATAAAGACGGGACGGTGCAGGACATCGACATCACCCGTGTTGACAGCATCACCTTCACCGACATGCCACATCAGGAACAGGAAGCCACGATTGCAGGCGAATGGATGTGGGGCGGAACGGTTGAAGGCTATTACGAGGTGATTACTTTCAACGAAGGACACACCTACACCGCCATGGACTGCTTCTTCGACTACGGCTACACAAATCACACTTACGGTACTTACACCTACAGCGGCATCATGCTCAACCTCTTCTCAAACGGAATCGGTTATAAACGGATGCACCGATGGTTCGTCACTTTCCTCTCCGACCAAGTGCTGGAGGTGATGACCCAGATGGGGTCATTCACCTACCACCGCGTGGAGCCGGAGGCAATCCTGCTGAAAGTTGGAGGCGAAGGGCTTGCCTGCGGTGAGGGCGAGTCGTGGACATTCGCCGATTCTGCCACAGTCAGCATCCAGAACGGCAGCCTTGTCGGTCTCATGCCAGGCACCACCTATGTGCAACGATATAATTCCGTCACTGGCACAACAAAAGCCTACAAGGTCATTGTGGAGTAAACAAAGGAGAGAAAAAGACAAGAAGGCAAGAAGACGAGAAGACGAGAAGGCAAGAAAGACAAGCAAGAAGACAAAAAGGCAAGAGAACAAGATGTAACAACTTTTTTCAAATATGTCACAATATGGGGGAGAGTACAGCTGAAGACATTTGTCTTTTGATTATTTTTCAGTATATTTGCAGAAAAAATAAGTGAAAACATGAAAAAGCAAATATTAGCAGCCATACTGGCATCGCTGTCCTTAAGCACAATGGCGCAGGACGGTCCCACCATGGGTTGGAGCTCATGGAACACCTATGGAGTGAATATCAACGAGTCGCTTATCAAAAGTCAGGCCGACGCGATGGTAGCGAAAGGATTACTGAAAGTAGGATTCAACCACATCAACATCGATGACGGATTTTTCGGCGGACGTAACGAGCAGACAGGCGAACTTCTCATCCACCCCACCCGCTTCCCCAACGGGCTGAAGCCAGTGGCGGACTATATCCACTCAAAAGGTCTGAAGGCGGGCATCTACAGCGACGCGGGTGCCAACACCTGCGGCAACATGTATAACGGCGACAATCTCAGCGTGAACGTGGGCTTCTATAACTACGACCAGCGCGACGCCGACTTCTACTTCAAAGAATGCGGGTTCGACTTCGTGAAAGTGGATTTCTGCGGCGGCGATGCCCCACAGAACAAGCAGCACCTGTCGCTCGACCCTAAAGAGCGCTACACAGCCATCAGCAACGCCATCAAAGCAACCGGCAGAGACGACGTTCGAATGAACGTGTGCCGTTGGAACTATCCCGGCACGTGGGTGAACGACATCGCTTTCTCATGGCGCACCACATTCGACATCAACGACAGCTGGGGCTCCGTTAAGAGCATAATCGGCGAGAACCTTTACATGTCGGCCTACTGCTACGATGGTCATTTCAATGACATGGACATGCTTGAGGTGGGACGATCCTTGACCATAGAGGAAGACCGCACCCATTTCGGAATGTGGTGCATCATGAACTCGCCGCTGCTTATCGGATGTAACCTCACCAACATCAAGACCGCCACGCTCAACCTGCTGAGAAACACCGAGCTCATCGCCCTCAACCAGGATCCGCTCTATCAGCAGGCATACCTTGTGGGCTACACCAACGGCTGCTATATACTCGTAAAGGATATAGAGACGCTGAACGGCACGAAGCGGGCATTCGCCGTCTATAACCCGAACGACGACAAACGAAACGTGACAGTCAAATTCAAGGATCTCTGTCTTGACGGCACAGTAACGCTGAGAGAAGTGATTCTCAGGAGAGATTTGGGTGAATTCACTGATGAGTTCGAAGTGGAGCTTCCTATACACGGCACCCGTATCTACGTAGCAGAGGCTGAGAAACGTATTGAGCGGACTCGCTACGAAGCTGAGACCGCCTACATCAGCGACTATCAGGAAATCATGAACAACCAGGCGGAGCGGACCGGCATCTATTCCGCCGATGGCAACTGCTCATGTGGGTATAAGGCTGGCTGGCTGGGCTACAGCGAGAAGAACGACCTCATTTGGCGTGATGTCTATTCCGACAAGGGAGGCGACTACACGATGACCATCGGATTCATCTCGGGCGAGAACCGCAATATCACCGTCACTGTCAACGGAGAGAAGGTGAAGACCATCAGCGCAAACTCCGGCGGCTGGGGTACTGTGGGCAAACGCACAGTGGATATCCACCTCAATGCGGGCAAGAACGTCATCCGCCTGTCCAACCCGTCGAACTGGATGCCCGACATCGACTATATGGAGCTGAAGAACAACACGCCGACCGGCATATCCACAGTCAAAGAGCATACGATCAGCGACGGCAAGGCATACGACCTTTCCGGCGCACCGGCAACGTCCTCCTCCCGAATCCAGATCATCAACGGAAAGAAGTATCTCAAAAAACAATTCTGAGCTCTTAAAACTAAATAACAACTGACACACAATTATAAAAAAACTACTGAACATGAAGAGAAAGGGACTGTTAACATGCATAAGCTTGGCTTGTGCACTCATGGGAGTTTCCGCACAGGAGACCCCCGAGATGGTGAAACTGACTACAACGGAAATAAATTCCATGTACACCACCAAGACGAAAAGTTATGTCAGCGTGCACGATCCGAGTATAGTCTATGACAGCATATCCAAATATTTCTACATCTACGGGTCACATATAGGAGCCGCCAGGACTAAAAACATGCAAAACTGGAGCGGCATATCCAACAACATATTCGGCAAGATGAGCGGAGGGAAGCCTGTGACAGTAAGTGCAGACCAGGCTTTCCGCACGCACACTACAAAAAAAGTGAAGACGCTCCGAAATGGTGAAATCACAGAAGTGGAATTTGGCAATTTCGACGCTACCGCCTGGCATTGCGCCCTCCCCGGCAACGACGGCAACGCATGGACCGTATGGGGAAACATGTGGGCACCCGACATCATCTACAACAAACACCTAAAAAAATGGTGTTTCTACCTCAGTCTGAATGGTCCGCAATGGAACTCCGTCATCGTACTGATGACCTCCTCATCCATACAGGGGCCGTTCGTCTATGAGGGACCGGTGGTGTTCTCCGGGTTCAAGAGCAACACCGACCAGGCTATCGACTGGAAGAAGACCGACCTGCAAGTGGTATTAGGCGATCTCAGCTCACTGCCCACACGCTACCGTCAGAACAACTGGGGCAACTACTGGCCCCACGCTATCGACCCCTGCGTGTTTTATGACGAAGAGGGTCAGCTGTGGATGAGCTACGGCTCCTGGAGCGGCGGCATCTACATCCTGAAGCTCGACAACGAAACAGGCTTAAGAGACTACACCGTGAAATATGCCACAAAAAGCGACTCAAACGGCAGGCCCATTAGCGATGTCTATTTCGGCAAACAAATTGCAGGAGGCTATTATGTGTCAGGAGAGGGCTCCTATATCCAGCACATCAACGACTACTATTACCTGTTTGTCACGAATGGCGGTCTGTCTGCAAAAGAAGGCTATGTGATGAGGGTGTTCAGAAGCAGTCGTCCCGATGGTCCATATACCGACACAAAAGGCTCGTCGGCTGTCTATTCCAATTACCAGATGAACTACAGCACTAACGATGCTGAGACAAGAGGAAACCTCGTGGTGACAGCCCACAACGGTCTTGGATTTCAGACAACAGGAGAAGTGGCACAAGGACACAACTCAGCCATCATTGATGAGAAAGGACGTGCCTTTCTCATCTACCACACCAGATTCAACAACGGGGGTGAAGGGCATCTCGTGAAAACACGCCAGCTCTTCACCAGCAAAGAGGGATGGCTGCTTGCAGCACCCTTTGAATACAACGGCGAGGCCACCAACCAGGACTCTATAGAGAACGGATGTCAGTTCACACGCAACGATATAGCCGGTGAATATCAACTGATGAGACTGCGTTATAAGCTCAACAATGCCAACCTCGAATGTGTGACACCTAATACCATTCAGCTCAATGAGGACGGAACCGTGACCGGAGACTATAAAGGAAGATGGAGCCTCACGGACAACACCGGCTATTTCACCTTTCAGATCAGCGGTGTCAACTATTCGGGAGTGGTTCTGGAACAGATGTTCGACGGCACCACAATCAAGTCTGTCTCTTTTACCGCATGCACCCGCTCCGGGTTAGCAGTTTGGGGTGTGAAGATGCAGCCTAAGTATGCCATCGCCTACAATGTGAAAAACGTAGCCAATCCCGTCAAGTCGTTCATGACAGTCAAGGAGAATCTCAACCTTGAACAGCATCCCACTTTCGGAGTGAAATGTGAGTGGATCTCATCCGAGCCAGATGTCGTATCCAACACCGGCGAGTTCCATCCACGCGACACGGTCGTGTCGGTGACAATGACAAACAGGTTCACAGCCGGAAACTATTACTATGATCGGGTTTACAAAATCAAGACACAAGCAGTGGTAACAGGCATTGACCAGCCAGAACGTTCAGTTGGAGCACCCGACGGCATATACGATATTTCCGGACGGAGGATTCCCGCTGAGTCGGCAGCCTCTCTGCATAAAGGTTTATATGTCATCCGTGAGAATGGGAAATCCCGGAAAGTGTTAGTTAAGTAAATTCAGAAACGATACCATCAGATCATATAATAGACAAAACATCATGAAAACAATATTATTCATCACAGCTTTGCTGTTTACCGCCAGTTCATGCTGCTATGCACAGCAAAGCGAGGAACTATGGATAAAAAACGGCAGCCGCAATATTTACGGTGTTCTCAACATGCCGAAGGACAGCAGGCAGAAACATCCGGTGGCAATCATCGCCCACGGTTTCAATGGCACCCACCACTACGGCAGGAACTATTTCCGCCCGCTTGAGGCGCTCGGTTATGCCTGCTACACGTTTGATTTCCCGTGCGGCTCACTCAACAGCAAGAGCGACCCGAACACGATGAACATGTCGGTTGTGGATGAGCAGCGCGACCTGGAAGCCATCGTGAGGTATTTCCGTCACAGGAAAGACATCGACAAAAAGAACATTGTTGTCATAGGTGAAAGCCAGGGTGGTTTTGTTTCAGCGATGACAGCGGCAAAACGTCCAAAGGCAATCAGCAAGGTCATTCTGGCTTTTCCTGCTCTTTGCATACCCAATAACTGGAACAAACGATACCCCTCTGTCGAAAGCATCCCCGACACCACCCGGCTGTGGAACGTGCCAATGGGAAAGCGTTTCTTCCTGGAACTGCGTCCTATCGATGTGTTCAGTGAAATCGGCAAATACAAAGGTCCGGTATTAATCGTACAAGGCGACAAGGACCAGGTGGTGTCGATGGCTGACTCCCAAAAAGCGGTGGAGATTTACCGGAATGCCAGGATCCATGTCATCAAAGGCGCGGGTCATGGATTTAAAGAACAGGAGCTTCAAGAATATTTCCAACAAGTTAGCACATTTCTAAAAGAACAATAATATGAGACAAGGAATTATCACATTGATGCTGGTGTGCCTGATGATGGCAGCACCAGGCAGGCTGTCTGCCCAGGAAGAGAACGGATTCAAGAAGTTCAACGTGGTGGAAAGCTTTGAAGACAACGGTTTTCAGTGGTTCCGTGATGCGCAGCTGCTTGCAGCAGGCAACCGTGAGAAGAGCAATGCCATGACCATCGGATGGGGAAGCATCGGCACACTCTGGGGACGCACCGCCCTGACCGTTTATGTGGCAGAAAAGCGTTACACCAAGGAGTTTATGGATAACTCCGAGTATTTCACGGTGATGTCGTTCGACGTGAAAGACAGCAAAGTGCTGAACTACATGGGTACCAAAAGCGGACGCGACGGTGACAAGGCTCAGGCACTTGGCCTGCACACCGCATACACCGCAAACGGCACTCCCTACTACACCGAGGCCACGATGGTGATTGAGTGCAAAACCATGTACGCCGCTCCTTTCGACCCCCAGTATTTCAAGAGCGACGCACCTAAGAACATGTACAGCCATTTCCCTGCCGGCATCCATTCCATGTATATCGGCGAGGTTGTGAATGCGTGGAAGAAATAGAGTAAGATGAACACACAAAAGTGAGGGTGTGTCAAAATAGGCACATCCTCATTTTTTTACGCAAAGCCCCGACTTTCTCAAGCCAGGGCTTTGCTATGTCATAAATTTTTCG
>JAEEOB010000196.1 GCA_016284045.1 Bacteroidaceae bacterium | reverse complement strand
GAAACACAGTTTCTTCTTTGTATTGCCGAGTGAATTTTTTTTGGAGTTAAATTTCTTGCAGAAATTGGAGCTATTATTATTTACGATTTAACGATTTACGATTTACGATTTATTTTTTGGAATTTGGATATTTAACTCAAGTTTCGGAAGTGATATTCCTTTAACATAAGTTCATTGGCAAAATTTACTCCCATGTGCTTCATAAGAGCATACTGGGTTTCAAGTGCCTGACACTGATGCTTACCGATGGCAAGTCGCAGACATTTCTCGACGTGTCCTTTCACGGCGAGGAGGGCAAAGTCCCCGGAAAGAAGCAGGGACTGACGGCAAAGGAGCAGTCCATGCGTTTCAGCAGGGAACATACGGTTGAGACTGCAAAATCACGCATAGAGGACTATTGGAAGAAGAAGACTGACAAGCTGCTGGAGATGATCCGCCGTGCCATCAGCAACGGCATCCGCTTCGATTACCTGCTTGTGGACAGCTGGTTCACCAACACACAGTTGGTCAAGTTCATACAGTCACATCGTATAGGGTGTCACCTGCTTGGCATGGTAAAAATGGGGAACACGCTCTACCATACGGAGTTCGGCGACATTACCGCAAAGCAGATTGCAGCCAGGCTGAAGAAGGAGAAGCGTGTGAGTAAAAGCAACCTTCTGCACTGCGTCTATTGCCATATTGATGCCACGCTCAGCGGCAGACCAGTACGTCTGTTCTTCTGCAAGAGAGGCAGGAAAGGCGAATGGAACGGACTGCTGACTACAGACCGTTCCCTGGACTTCCTCACGGCATACAGAAAATACCAGATGCGATGGGCGGTGGAAGTAGGGTATCACGAATGCAAAGGATTTCTCGGCCTTGGCAAATGCCAGTCAAGGAACTTCAATGCACAGATAGCATCCACCACCATTACCCTCATCCAGTACAATATACTGTCGATAGTCAAGAGATACCATTCTTACGAGACGATTGGAGAACTGTTCAACTGTGCCGTGGGCGGGGCAGTGGAACTCTCTGTTACGGAGAAAATCTGGGATGTGCTCCTGAAGGCTATCTTTGCCGTGGCAGACAAATTCTCTATTTATGCACCCGATGTACTCAAAGCCATCATTGATGCGGACGAGGACTTGATGCAACTAATGAAACTAAATGTTAAATTAAGGGAGGCTTCATAGCACTTCCGAAACTTGAGTTTTTGATAATTCACATAATCCGGTTTGTGTGTTTTTTTACTGTGAAGAGCCATTGATAACATATTCTATCTTCGACATCTGGCTGTATAAGTAGTCAACTGATTTGGCATTGCCTTTAACCGATAATTTCATTCCGACACCAGGCAGGTATGTCACATTATCCAAGTCTTCCTTGTTGTAGGTCACCTGAGTGTTGTTAAGCAGGAAGAGAGTCATGGTGTGGACACCGCCGTCAGACGGAGCCTCTGCAGGCTGTTGAATTTCTGTTGTACTGTTCGACAGTACAACAGAGATGTTATGCGTCGTCTGCTTTGGGATTATCACGCTGTAGTTTACTGCGAAGTTTCCAGTGCCATCCCGTTTCTCTGTATCGGCAGTCTGGGCATATAGGCATAAGCCGAACAACATAAACATTGTAGTCAATATATATTTTTCCATAATCGTTTTCTTTTTGTTGCTCTTTTTTTGATTCATAACAATAAGATTTCGTTGAATTACCAAAGACCGTTTACAAAAGGGTCTTTCTCGTTCTCTATTAACTCGATTATCTCTTTCACACATCCTTCGTCAGCGTCACCGCCTTCACCATCGCCTTCGTCAGGGAATTCCACATTGCCATCATCATTTATATGAGGTTTGCTTCCTTTTAGGATGCTCATCATCATTACAGGATGCTCAATCATCATGATTGGAGTGAAATATGTCCTTTTCATTGTGCTGCTCCTCCTTTCATTTTATGATTAATTTCTTTCCGTTTACTATATATATACCTCGTGAAAGTCCTTCAAGGCGGTTGCCCACATGCTGGCCGCTAATGCTGTATACGTTGGTGTCTGTTGTTTTGTTCACTTCAGGCATGGATTCAATCATAGTGGAGAAGTCATCCTCTATGAATACTTTGACACTTGAGTCGTCTGGCACCTCGAAGTAGGCACGAATACCTTTCAGCCTGCCCTTATCTTCGCTCTCAGGGTAGTATAAGTAGCCATCGCTCTTCAGGAAGCGGTTGGTGTGGTCTTCACTAAAGATGTCGGTGGGGGAGTAGGTTCCCACAAATTTGTAATTGTCAGATTCAATATTCCTATCCGCTTGGGCGCACAGGGTAATGTTTGAATATACAGGGTTCACTATTTCCATTGCTGGCTTCACTAAATATGGCATGCCAGCTTCTATGCCGCCGTATTCATCTACAAATATCATCGTCTTTCCCTCTGCACGGTCATATTTGCGTATGATTCCTTCAAAATTTTCCATGTACATGGGAATGCAGAACGTGTTCCAGTTTGTGCTGCTCAGTGTGCGTACAAGACGAACAGTGACATTCTGTATGTCTTCGTTTGGCGATCGAAATTCCTTGTTTTCATTAATCACATATATGATAGGGTTTGCGTTATTATAATAAATCGGAACTATCTCTTTTGTATAGTTGTTTGACACTGCTAATCCAGTAAAATCCACCAAAGAACCATCATAAGGATCCTGATAGTAGCTGTTGGAGTCGAGGTTGTATTTGTTATTTACCTTAAATGTATTGGCGTCATCATCCGACATGTCGATATTACTTCCATTCCCTTCTGCACGAAGTTCGCAGATTTTCACCCAATCAGCCATATAGTTGTCGAAGTCGTTGCCACTGATGACAACTGGTTCTGTGGCTGGCTCTGTCACTGGCGCCGACATGACGAGATAGTCCATGGTGGTGTTGGGGGTGGAAACAAATTCCGGAAGCCTGTTTAATGGCTGATACTTGCCGATTATCCAACCTGATACATGCCAGTCGTGCTGAGGAAACGGGTCCTGAAGATTACTGGAAAGGTTGAAGCACATAGCGCCGGTGTTATCGCGAACGTAGATATCACTGCCATCTACATGAAGCACTCTGGCATTGTTGTCTGGACTCAGATAAAGTCTGGCTTCCGTTCCTACGGAGAGGCTCTTAAAAGCGGAAATAGAGTTTACAGTCTGACCTAATATGTAGGTTGCTGTGGATATGTCGCTCATGCTTGTCCCCACGTATGCTATGGCCTTCACCGTCGTGGTCTCTGTGATGGTTATATTTTGAGATGTGGTCACAAGCGTACCAGTAGTTATCGACGGATCAGTACCGTCGGTAGTGTATCTCACATTGGAACCTTCTGTGGTCGGGGATATCGTAACTGTCATACTTGCCGTTTCAATGGTCTTCGGCCAGAACGTACACGATGGGGTCAACGACGGAGCGTCAGGAATGTCAACATCTGTCAACTCATAATTAATGGTTACGCCAGTTATGCAAGTGGCAACACACGACTTGACGGTTAATCGGGAGCAATCTGTCGCATCTGCACCCCAAACATACTCAGCACCTGACGATAACAGTATGGCTAGCAGGAGCCATCTGAGTTGTTGCTTAAAATGGTTCATCTTATTGGTTGATTGTTAATTTAGATTTATTTTTGTTGCAAAAATACGTTTTTATTCAACTTATTGCAACATTTTCACCCATTTTCTGCATTCAAAGGAAATAATTACCGTTTTTATCACTGTTTTTCACTCAATCTTTTTGATTTTATGGATGGAACCGTAGAAATAATTCTATAAATCGAATTCTCTGATTTTCTCTTTTTTATGACAATACTCAAACAAAAAACTGCTACCCCTCAACAATGCTCAAACAAGTTAGGCTTTGTTGAGGCGTAGAAGTTTTCTGCCACAAAGTGGTACTTTCCACGAACCTTAGGCTCGTTAATTTCCATTCAAATAATTAACTCCTTTTTTACTTTCACTTTTACTTCAGAAACTTGAAACTCCCATATTCACTTCTGATACTCTTAAAAAATACTTCCAATTTGCGTTTAAGAGAAAGCAGAGGAAAAAACTTGTTTGCCTTAAGCATCAGCAAATGTTTTACCATCGCTGAGTGTGATGTGAAGTTTTGTGTACTCACACGAGAAATTATTCTTTAAACGATCCAAGTAGCGGGCACATTCCCATTTACACATGGGAAGGTCATGCAGCAAATAGTTACCGCAAGTCTCAGGACGGGTTGCCGGGACTTCATTCTGTGTGAGTATCCACTCCAGACACTCGATGGTGAGATTGCGTATATCTTCCACGCTGTAGTTCCCCTGCATGATGATATACATACCTGTCAAACAACCCATAGGACCGACATAAACCACATCTTCTTTGGCCTGTGAATTACGAAACCATGTTGCCATCAAGTGCTCAATGCTATGTATGGCGGCTGGTGACAATGCCGGCTCATGATTGGGCTCTGTAATACGCAAATCAAATGTAGTAAAACCTTTATCTACACGAGACACATAGATGCCCGGCTTCAGATGGGTGTGGTCTATCGTAAAACTTTGTATTACTTCTATATTCTATATGTTTTTAAAAGTTTAATTAAGTTTCTGATTTATAGATTTTAATAATTTAACTGAAATGTCTGAAGTTCATGAAAGAATGATGTTTGCTGGGTTTGTGGAGTCGTTTAGTATGATTATTCCAAATGATTATCATTGGCAAAACTATCGTCCACGGGCCGCAGGCTCATTTACATCCTT
>JAEEOB010000195.1 GCA_016284045.1 Bacteroidaceae bacterium | reverse complement strand
CGATGCCCTGGAGAGGGAGGAAGTAGTTCTGCATAGAGAACATACCCTTCTTCATCTCACCGCCATACCAAGTGTTGATGATCACCTGCTCACGGGAAGTGGTGTTGAAAGCAACACAAGTCTCAGAGTTCAGTCCGAGTTCCTTGTAGTTGTCAACCTTAGCCTTAGAGGCATTGTAGATCACAAAGTTAGGCTCAAAGTTTGCCAACTCAGCCTCAGTTGGCTGGATGAACATGTTCTTGATGAAGTGAGCCTGCCATGCCACCTCCACGATGAAACGTACAGCGAGGCGGGTAGCTTCGTTGGCACCGCAGAAAGCGTCAACCACATAGAGTTCCTTGTTGCAGAGCTCCTTGATGGCGATGTCCTTCACTGTGGCCCAAACATCCTCAGACATTGGGTGGTTGTCGTTCTTGTACTCCTCAGAAGTCCACCATACCTTATCGTGTGACTGTGCATCGTCAACGATGTACTTGTCCTTAGGTGAACGACCTGTGAAGATACCGGTCATCACGTTGACTGCGCCGAGCTCAGTCACCTGACCTTTGTCGAAACCTTCAAGACCTGCTTTGGTCTCTTCCTGGAACAGCACCTCATAAGAAGGGTTGTGAGCAATCACCTTAGAACCGGTGATTCCATACTTTGCTAAATCTAAATTTGCCATTTTATACTATAGATTAATAATATTGAGTCATTTCACTCCGTTTGATTGGTTCGCCCAATCCATGCTAAGCCGTCTTTATACTTCTTTCTGCTTCAAGCAAAATGCTGTGAATCCTAAAATATATCTTTCAGCCAGTCATTCAATCGTAAAAAAAATGCCGTCCTGTTTTTGCTTTTGAACCTTGCGCTATTTTACCTTGCAAAGATAACACATTTTTTTTGTTTAAGCATCAAGTTTGTGCTTTTTTCATAAAAAAAATTGAAATTATGATAAAATTTCCCTGAAAATATAAACAGTTATAGCCGCTTTGCAAAATCAGTATAGCAAAATGTAAATATAATGTAATATTTTTTTCTTGTTGTAATCATAAAATCTTTATTCAGCAGATAGGGAAATCCGATTTTTTTATTTACTTTTGCATAACTAATGCTTAATCTGTTAACTGCAGCAAATCGACGATATGAAAAAGAAAATAGTATTCATCACAGGCGCAGGCATATCTGCTGAGAGCGGTATCAGCACTTTCCGCGACAGCGACGGCCTGTGGGAAAAATATCCTGTACAGGTGGTGGCGAGCATAGAAGGCTATCATCGTGACCCGGAGCTGGTAATCAATTTCTATAATGAGCGTAGAAAGCAGTTGCTCGACTGCAAGCCTAACGGTGCCCATCGGCTGGTGGCTGAACTGGAGAAGATGTATGACGTGACGGTGGTGACTCAGAATGTGGACAACCTGCATGAAAAAGCGGGAAGCACCAACATCATCCACTTGCATGGTGAGCTGATGAAGGCTACCTCAAGCCGCAATCCTAACGACCCTCGGTGCATCGTGACCCTCGATGAGGACCATCTGGAGATTAAGATGGGCGACAAGGCGAAGGACGGCTCACAGCTCCGTCCGTTCATCGTGTGGTTTGGTGAGGCGGTTCCGATGATTGAGCCTGCAGCCCGTGAGGTGATGGAGGCAGATATCCTTGTGATTGTGGGGACTTCGCTCAACGTTTATCCTGCAGCAGGACTTGTGAACTATGCAAAACCTGATGCCAAACTCTTCCTCATCGACCCGAAGCCAGTGCAGGCACCAACATTGATGGATATCCACTACATTCAGAAAGGTGCGTCGGAAGGGATGAAAGAATTGGTGGAACTGCTTAAAGAACAAGAATAAAAATGTCAAAAGCCACTCGATTCAACCGTCAGATGCTTGCCGGAACCGGCATCTTCGCCATCATTCTGCTGGCGTGCGTGTTCGGTATGCTCTATTATTCGTTCCAGAACCATGAGGACACGCGTCCCGTTTCCAATCTCTACAGCATTCAGTTTGCCAAAGGATTCTCTGATTCCGTGAAGGTGGTGGTGAACGACTCTGTCCTCTTCTGCGGCAAGGCCAGCGACAGCCTGCTGATTGCGGCTGACGGCGACCCCCGCCAGAACATGATTTCTGTGAGCGACATCACGAGCGGCGAGACCTTCAACAAAGACCTTCCTGTGGAACCCACAGTGGTGAGGGTGGGCAACGAAGGAGGACTTAATGTGGAAACCTCACGCATGATGTCACCGATTCATTGAAAAGAACCTTCATTAAAAGTAATTTACAAGTAAAGCATGCACATCGCTATTGCCGGAAATATAGGAAGCGGAAAGTCCACACTCACGCGGATGCTGGCCCGCCATTACGGTTGGGAAGCACGGTTTGAGGCAGTGGACCACAATCCCTATCTGGAGGACTACTATGGCGATATCCACCGTTGGTCGTTCAACATGGAGGTGTATTTCCTGAAGGAGCGGTTTCGCGACCTGCTTGCCATAGCAGGTTCCGACCATACTATCGTGCAGGACCGCACCATTTATGAGGGCGTCTATGTGTTTGTGGCCAACAACCGCGACATGGGACATCTGTCGGAACGAGATTACCATACATATATGGACCTGTTCGACAACATGATGGAAGTGGTGCGAGAGCCCGACCTCATGATTTACCTCCGTGCATCAGTGCCGCATTTGGTGTCCAACATCCAGAAAAGGGGGCGTGGATATGAGCAGACCATCAGTCTGGAATATTTGCAGAACCTGAACCGCCGTTACGAGGAATTCATCTATCAGAAATACAAGGGCCGCGTGATGACGATTGAGAAAGATGGTATCGACTTTTTGAACGAACCCAAAGATTTCTCTGCCATCGTTGACCGCATTGATGCTACCCTCTTCGGACTTTTCCCTCCGGAATCCGACTGAATTCAGACACAAAGGGACGGATCCCTTTCGCAAGAAGAAAAACTAAACACATACACAATATGCATATCGCCATCGCAGGAAACATAGGAAGTGGAAAGACCACACTCACGCGGATGCTGGCTCATCATTACGGCTGGACTCCCCGTTTCGAACCCGTTGACAACAACCCTTATCTCGCAGATTTCTATGCTGACATGGCCCGATGGTCGTTCAATCTGCAAATCTATTTCCTCAACAAACGTTTCAAGGAGGTAGTGGAAATATCACGCTCCAAAGAGGTGGTGATTCAGGACCGCACCATCTTTGAGGATGCCCGCATCTTTGCGCCCAATCTCCATGCCCAGGGCATGATGAGCGACCGAGACTTCGACAATTACTGTGACTTGTTTGACTTGATGATGTCGCTTGTCAACCTTCCCGACCTGATGATTTACATCCGTTCAAGTATTCCGACGTTGGTGTCGCAGATCCAGAAGCGTGGGCGCGAGTATGAACAGACCATGCGGCTGGACTATCTGAAGGGACTGGAGGACCGCTACGAGAACTGGATTTCCACCTACAAAGGTCCGCTCATCATCATCGACGGCGACCACTGTAAATTCGGTGAGAATCCAGAGGATTTCAAGCATGTAGTGGACCTTATCGACGCCAAGCTTTTCGGCCTGTTCCCTGTGGAATGAGCGGTGGCGGTACCCTTTGGGGTGAGGGAGTTGACCCCTTTTTGCCGTGGGATAAAGTGTCTTAATGAAAAGCAATAGTTTAGTAATGATGAAAAAATAAGTTGCCTCAGTTTGTTCATATTTTGGAGATGTTTTTGTTCGTTTTCGAAGGAGTGATGCGGGCATCATGACTGAGGAAACGGGCAAAAACAGCCCGA
>JAEEOB010000194.1 GCA_016284045.1 Bacteroidaceae bacterium | reverse complement strand
CAGCTGACGGCAAGCAAGTGGTTTATAATGTAAGCTATTACAGCGTGGACCACCACAAGAGCCACACTGTGGTCTATACAATCAACTCGGACGGCAGCGGAGAACGCAACCTGACCTCCTCGAAAGTGAGCGAGTCGGGCGCAAAGTACTTAGGCGACAAAATCACCTATCTCTCCGCTGACGCTGACGGTGTGAGCCAACTGTGGATGATGAACAATGACGGAAGCGGACGTAAGCAACTGTCGCATGGTAAACGTGACATTGAAGACTACAGCTTCTCTCCTGACGGCAAACGAGTGCTTGTGATTCACACAATCAAAAATCCGATACAGAACTTTCATCCCTACACCGACCTTCCAAAGAGCACAGGCATGGTTGTTGATGAGCAGATGTTCCAGCACTGGGATGAATTTACTGAAGAAATACCTCACCCCTATCTTTATCATTTCAACGGTGATGAACTGTCAACCGACCCCATCGACTTACTTCAGGATGAGCCGTTTGAATGCCCCTTACGTCCGTTTGGCGGTATAGAACAGCTGGGGTGGAGTCCAGACTCCAAACAGATACTCTACACCTCCCGCAAGAAGACAGGCCGCGAATATGCAGTCAGCACCGACTCCGACATATACCTATATGATATCGAGAGCGGTAAGACGACCAACTTATGCAAGCCATCTGGCTATCAGTCACCAGTCTATGACTACAGCAAGTCGCTGGAGCATCAAGCCGCGAACCAGGCAATCAAAGAGGGCAAAGACTATAACTTAGGCTATGACATAAACCCCCAGTTCTCTCCCGACGGGAAATTTATCTCCTGGCTGAGCATGGAGCGTGACGGTTATGAGAGCGACATCAACCGCCTTTGCGTGTATGAAGTGAAAACGGGTAAGAAAACCTACGTAACCCAGTGTTTTGAGAGCGGTGTTGACGACTATTGCTGGAATACAGACTCCAAAACCCTCTATTTCATTGGCGTATGGCACGGAGTCACCATGGTTTACAGCACCAATCTGAAAGGAGAAGTGAGAAAAATCACAGACAGCCAGCATGACTACACATCAGTAGCTTTATGCGGTGACAATTTGCTTTGCGGCCGTCAGTCGATGAAAGAATCCAAAGAGCTGTATCTTGTTGACATCAAATCTGGCAAAGCCACCCAGCTGACCCATGAAAACCAGTATTTCGTTGACAATATTGACTGGGGCAATGTAGAGCCCCGGTGGTCGAAATCTGTTGACGGCAAGGACATCCTTTCCTGGATTATCCTCCCACCCAATTTCGACAAGAACAAGAAATACCCTACCCTGCTGTTCTGTGAGGGTGGTCCGCAGAGTCCAGTAAGCCAGTTTTGGAGCTATCGTTGGAACATGCAAATCATGGCCGCCAACGGTTATATCGTGGTAGCTCCGAACCGCCGTGGTCTTCCCGGTTTCGGCAAGTCATGGCTGGAAGAAATCAGCACAAACTATACTGGCCGTTGCATGGACGACTATAAGAGCGCGATAGACGATGCCGCCAACAATCTGTCGTACGTTGACAAAGACCGTCTGGGATGTATCGGTGCGAGCTTCGGCGGTTTCAGCGTCTATTGGCTAGCTGGCAACCACGATAAGCGCTTCAAGTGCTTCATTGCCCACGATGGTATTTATAATCTTGAGCAGCAATATGTTGAGACCGAAGAGGCATGGTTCACCAACTGGGACTTAGGCGGAGCTCCCTGGCATAAGGACGACCCAGTCATCCGCAGGACATACGACAATTCACCTCATAAATTTGTGGACAAGTGGGATGCTCCGATTCTGTGTATTCATGGTCAGCTTGATTACCGTATTCTTTATTCACAGGCAATCGCTGCATTCAATGCAGCCCGTTACCGTGGTGTGCCTGCCAAACTGTTGCTTTTCCCGAATGAAAACCATTGGGTGCTGAAACCTCAGAACGGTATATTATGGCAGAGGACATTCTTCGGATGGCTGGACAAGTGGCTGAAATAAAGTGATTTCCGGTTGCTTTGGCAACGCAACATACCGAACAGCTCCTTATATCATATATTTGAAAAGAATAATTCAAAAGATGAAGATATATAGGCGAGCCTGCCGGCGCTCACATAAAAAAATCTCTATTAAAAAATATAAATAAACAAGATAATGAAAGAAGTAATACAGAAAAAACTGAGTGATTCAGCAGCAGCGCGTTGGACTGCGCTGATAATTGTATCTGTCACGATGATGGCAGCCTATTTCTTCACCGATGTGATGTCTCCGCTTGAGCCTCTGCTGACGGCAGCAAAGTCTGACGGAGGCATGGGACTTGGCTGGAGTTCTGATGAATATGGTTTCTTCTCAGGCTCTTACGGATTTTTCAACGTGTTTCTGCTGCTGCTGTTCTTCGGTGGTATCATCCTCGACAAGTTCGGCATCCGCTTCACGGGCATCATGTCAACAGTATTGATGTTTGGTGGAGCTTTAATCAAATGGTGGGCAGTAAGTAACGATTTCGACGGTCAGCTATTCGGTTACAGCACACAAGTGATATGGGCCTGCGTTGGTTTTGCGATTTACGGTGTCGGGTGCGAGATAGCCGGAATCACTGTATCGAAAGTGATTGTAAAATGGTTTACCGGTCATGAGCTTGCCTTGGCTATGGGTGTTCAGGTGGCATTGGCCCGTTTTGGCACCGCCGCTGCCTTGAGTTTCGCCCTACCTTTTGCCAAGTCCAACAGCGGAGTTCCCTCCGCAGTGTTCCTCGGTGTTGCCTTATTGTGTATCGCCATGATTTCTTTCATTGTATATTGTGTAATGGACAAGAAAGAGGACAAGGCAGCCGCAGCCGTATCAGAAGGAGATCCAGAAGACCAGTTCCGTTTCTCTGATTTGAAACAGCTGTTCACGAACCGTGGTTTCTGGTATATCACGCTTCTTTGTCTGATGTTCTATGCAGGAGTGTTCCCATTCCTGAAATTCGCCACCAAGTTGATGGTAATCAAATATGGTGTTGATGAGGATTTCGCCGGAGCCATACCTTCGATGCTGCCTTATGGCACGATTGTACTGACCCCGTTGTTCGGCTATATTTACGACCGCATCGGTAAGGGTGCCACCCTGATGATTATCGGTTCAATACTTCTGACCATCGTTCATGGTGTGTTTGCGATACCAGCCTTGACCTCTGTAGCCATTGCCATCACGATGATGGTGTTGCTCGGCATTGCCTTCGGTCTGGTACCCTCCGCAATGTGGCCTTCTGTACCCAAAATCATTCCGATGAAACTGCTTGGCACGGCATACGCCCTGATATTCTATATTCAGAATATCGGTCTGTCCATGGTTCCGATTCTTATAGGTAAGGTGAATCAGGCAAACACTGCCGCTGACGGAACAATAGACTACACGACGACAATGACTATCTTTGCAATATGTGGTGTGATAGCCATTGCGATAGCTCTTTTGCTGAAAGTGGAAGACAAGAAAAAGGGTTATGGTCTGGAACAGCCGAATATCAAGAAGAACTAAAGATTTACGATTTTTTTCTCTTTGGTTTCTTAATTGTTTGAAGACAAGGAGATAAATTCGTTGGATGTTTTAGAACACAAATGAAATAAGTCCTTGAATGAGAACAAACGAGATTATTGAAAAAACTAATCATACAAAAAACAAAGACTATGTTTAACGGACAACCTAAAGGCCTTTATGCACTAGCATTGGCCAACACCGGTGAGCGCTTCGGTTATTACACGATGCTTGCCGTCTTCGCCCTTTTCCTGAAGGACAATTTCGGTTTCACAGAAGGAACAGCCGGCTTGATTTACTCATCATTTTTGATGTTGGTTTATTTTCTGCCCCTATTCGGCGGAATGCTTGCCGATAAAATCGGTTATGGCAAATGTGTGACCGTCGGCATTTCCATTATGTTCTTAGGCTACTTATTCTTAGCCATTCCATTAGGCAGTGGAACAACCGCAATCGTTGCTATGGGAGCCGCCCTTCTTCTGATTTGCCTTGGCACAGCATTGTTTAAAGGCAATCTTCAAGTATTGGTGGGTAATCTCTACGAGGATCCTCAATATGCTAATCAGCGTGACAACGGCTTTTCATTATTCTACATGGCCATCAACATCGGTGCGATGTTCGCTGCTTCCGCCGCAATCGGCATCATGCTTTATATGCAGGACAAATACGGCTACAGCAAAGAAGACTCATACCATTTTGCTTTCGGCATCGCTTGTATTTCTCTGATTATTTCGATTTTGATTTATTTTTTCTTCCGCAACACATTCAAACATGCAGACTACAGTGGTGCTAAACCTTCGACAGCTGCTCAGCCAGTGGAAGAGATATCCAAGTCAGAGACAAAAGAGCGAATCGTTGCGCTATGTCTGGTCTTCGCTGTTGTGATATTCTTCTGGATGGCTTTCCATCAGAATGGTTCGACACTGACCTTCTTTGCAGAGCAATTCACCAACCATGAAGTGACAGGTATTGAGACAATGTTCTATGATGTCTGGAATCTTGTATTGCTGATATTCGTGGTTTATGGTCTTTTCGGCATCTTCCAAAACCAAAGCGCTAAAGGGAAATCCATCTCTGTCTTAGTTACAGTTCTTGCCATAGGCGGTCTGATATGGAAATATTTCTCCTCTGAGTCGAACATCCACATAGAGGCTCCGATTTTCCAGCAGTTCAACCCTGCTTTCGTGGTATTGCTCACTCCTGTAAGCATGGCGATCTTCGGTGCCTTGGCAAAGAAAGGCAAAGAGCCGAAAGCCCCGTTGAAAATCGGTTTGGGAATGTTGGTTGCCGCCGCAGCCTATATCATCATGACATTGGCATGTACAGGTTTGCCAGAGCCCTCAACCCATCTGGAAGGTGGCAAACAGATAGCTGACCACGTGGCAGATGTCACTCCGAACCTGCTTATCATCACCTATCTGATATTGACCTTCGCAGAGTTACTGCTCTCACCTATCGGCATTTCGTTTGTGTCGAAAGTGGCACCTCCTAAGTATAAGGGAATGATGATGGGCGGCTGGTTCGTTGCCACTGCCATCGGTAACTTCCTCGTTGCAATACCTGCATTGATGTGGGGTTCAAGCCTGACGCTGATATGGGGTGTTCTAGCAGTGATCTGTCTTGTCTCCGCCGCATTTATCTTCTGCATTCTAAAGAAACTGAATAAAGTGGCATAGGATACATAGAAGACTAGAAGACAAAAAGGCAAGAAGATTACATTTTATAAAATTGAGAAATAAGGAAACGATATTAGGCCATATATGCATGTTTGCCGCGTGCGCCATCTGGGGACTGATGGCACCGCTTGGCAAACATGCAATGGTTAATGGTGTTGGCGGAATCGAGATGGTGACATTCCGTGTGGCAGGTGGTGCTTTGTGCTTTTGGATAGCCTCTATGTTTGTGAAGGAAGAGAAGGTACGTCCAAAGGATATGCTGCTGCTGTTTTTCGCTGCCATGTTGGGCATAGTGCTGAACCAATGCTGCTACACAATAGGTTTGTCGCTGACATCTCCTGTGAATGCGAGCATTATGACGACGATGATGCCGATAATCACGATGATATTGGCCGCATTGTTTTTGCGTGAGCCTATTACGAGCAAAAAAGTAACCGGTGTGTTTTTCGGAGCCATCGGAGCCTTTATCCTGATAACTGCGGGCACTCATTCCTCCTCAGACTCAAGTCTGACAGGTGACCTGCTTTGCCTTGCCGCCCAACTGAGTTTTGCAGTTTACCTGACACTATTCAAACATCTTATACAGCGTTATAGTGTCATCACCTGTATGAAATGGATGATAACCTATGCCGCGATTATCCTCATGCCTTTATCGTTCAGCAAAATGCAATCCCTTGGATGGAGTGAGATATCACTGCGTGTTTGGCTTGAGACCGGTTTTGTGGTATTCGGTGGCACGTTCATCGCTTATATCCTGATGATGCGTGGACAGAAAACCCTCCGTCCGACCGTTGTCGCGATGTATAATTATGTTCAGCCGATAGTAGCCTGCGTGGTAAGCGTGTTGGCAGGGATTGGTGTTTTCGGTATCAGTCAGTCACTGGCTGTAGTTCTGGTGTTCACAGGCGTATGGCTGGTGACCCAGAGCAAGAGCAGGCGGGAGATGAAACGGGAAAGTAAAAGTGGAAAGAGAATAGTGAATAGGGAATAGTGAAAAGTGTAGTTTGCTATGGCAATGACTATTTATTGTTTATAAAAACACACATAAAGCAAGTGTAGTTTGTTATTGCAATAATCATTCATAGTTTATAAAGACACACAGAAAGTAATTCCCTACACTTTTCGGATGACAAGTGCAGAGTTGGTGCCACCGAATCCGAAAGAGTTGCTGAGTACGGTGTTGACTTCTGTGTCAACTGTTGTCGGGGTGAGATTCAGTTTTTCAGCATATTCATCGGGATTTTCGAGATTGATGTTTGGAGCTACAAAATTGTTGTGCATCATGATAAGAGAATAAACAATCTCGCTTGCTCCCGCCATCCAGCACTCATGTCCAGTCATGGATTTGGTTGAACTGACGAGTGCGCGATGCCCATAGAAAAGGCGGTTGAGTGCAATCGCCTCATACATATCCCCCTGCTTAGTTGACGTGGCATGTGCGTTTATGTAATCGATGTCATCGAGTTTAACCCTTGCATCCTTTATGGCTCTGGTCATTGCGATGACACTGCCCTCATCGCTCGGTTCAGAAATACCTCCCCCATTACTTGAGAATCCATACCCTATAACTTCTCCTAAAATATTTGCCCCTCTTGCGATGGCATGCTCATAGCTTTCAAGCACAACCGCAGCCGCTCCTCCACTCGGAATCAACCCATCCCTGTCGCGGTCGAATGGCCTACTTGCTTTCTGCGGCTCATCCATTCTCACAGAGAACGCTCCAAGTGCATCGAACGATGCCATGGAATAATAATTCGTTTCCTGCGCTCCTCCACACAGTATCATCTCCTGCATTCCCTGTTTGATAAGCATATATGCAAGTCCGATAGAATGGCTACCGCTCGCACATGCTGCACTGACCGTGAAGTTCACCCCTTTTAAATGGAAAATCGTGCTGAGGTTCATGTTGACAGTTGAGTTCATGGACTGGAAAATGATTCCATAACCAAGCATAGCAGAGTCGTGCTTCTCGTCCATGATTTTGGATGCCTCAATGACAGGCTTTGCCGATGAGTCGTTCCCGAAAATACACCCCACCTCATTATTTCTCAGATAAGTGTCATCGATTCCAGACATCTCAAATGCCTGTCGGCTTGCCATATAGGCATATTTAGCTTCCTCCGACATTCCTGCACGGGTGTGACGGTCGAGCATCTGCTTTGTTATGACCGGTTCCTGAACGATTCCCGTAAGTCCGGAACGATAACCATATTGGATGCGTTCAGGCTGGAGTCCGATGCCGGACTTACCCTGATAGAGAGACTCTTTTACCGTTTGTATATCCGTTCCTAGGCATGACCAGATGCCCATACCAGTTATGACAACACGATTTGACATTTGAAAGTGTATAGTGAAAAGTGAATAGTGAAAAATGTATTTACTATGGTAACAAACTATTTAGTCGGTAAACCGAAATGACTTGCTATTCTAAGTGTAAAGTCCACCATTGATGTTGAAGACTTCGCCGGTGATGTAGGCAGCATCGTCGGATGCAAGGAATGCTACGGCTGCCGCTACCTCCTGCGGTTTTCCGAACCGTCGCATAGGAATGAGATTTTTAAGCTCGTCGTGTGGAAGGTCTTTTGTCATATCGGTTTCAATGAATCCAGGTGCCACCGCATTAACTGTGACATTTCTCGGAGCCACTTCCTGCGCGAGGGCCTTGGTTGCTCCGATAAGTCCGGCTTTCGCCGCACTGTAGTTGGTCTGTCCTGGCATTCCCTTTATTCCAGACAATGATGCCACATTAATGATTCTCCCCCCTCTCTTTCGCGGCATCATGTGCTTAAGCAAGCGTCGAGTGATATAAAAGAATCCATTCAGGGATGTGTTGATAACCTGCTGCCATTCCTCATCCGCCATCATAAACATGACATTATCACGCCTTATACCTGCATTGTTAACCAGCACAGCGACATAATCTTCGGGATGAGCTTCCTCCCAACGGTCTAAAGCCCTTTCCACGTCAGCTTCATCACAGACATCAAACATCAGAATCTCAGCCGTTCCGCCTTTTGACTCAATGATATGCGCGACTTCGTCAGCAGCAGCTTTGTTTGAAAGACAGTTAATAATGACGGGATATCCCATGTCGGACAGACGTAAAGCGATTTCACGTCCAATTCCGCGTGAAGCGCCTGTGACCAATGCATATTTATTCATGTCTAAAGTAGAGTTATCATTATGAAGAAGACGAGAAATCAAAACATCATACGGAACATGAAGCGGATACCGTCTTTGTTGACTCCAGGATTGTTTTTGTAAGAAAGTCGTTTCACGTATTCTATGTGGAAGAGCTTGAATATGTTGTGCACACCAAGCCTTAACTCCATATATGGTTTTTTCTTATCCATAACGACTGTATTACACTCATAATACTCCTTACCATCAGCATCCTTTTTGAAGTGTCCAGGAAAATAGAAGAGTTCTGAATCAGTGTAGCCAGAAGAAGCCGGGTTATTCTTGTCGGAAAGAGTTCCCCAAAGGATATTAAATCCGATAAGCTCTCGCCACTGCAGTTTTTTAAGAAGCGGAATACGGTTGAGTATCTTACCGCACAAATCCCATTCAATCATACCAGTAAGGTACCTGTCGTTAAGGAACTCAAGGTTATTGATAAGAGAGAATGTGTAGTCTTCCACGATGAACGACTGGTTTGCCGGTGGATGAATGAGTAGCGGGAACGGCACTTTATTCCACTGTATTCCCGCCTTGATGTCAGTGCTGATATATCCCCATCCGCTCGGCACATAGAGACGTTTATATATCCCCGCCTCTGTGACGTTGTAAGAATAATCGCCTCCAAGGAAATGCTTCAGTCCGATAGTATGAGATACAGAAATGACGGGTGCATCCTTATTTATCTTAATTCTTCGTTGCTTAGTATTGATATATGTTGCACCCGGTTCGAACGACATGCTTACCTTAAATTCGGAGGTGTTGAACTCACGTGTGTATCTGGTCGGATCGTATTGCAAATCAGCCATATTTCCGGAAGCAGAAACTCCTGGATCAGTGCCCAGCCTCTGGAAGAATAGTTTGTCGCATGCCCTGTCTCTTGTACGTTTATAATACGCCTGTAGTTTCATTCCGTCGTACCATTCCTTGTCGTACATAAGCTTAAACTCATTCGTGTGCATATACTGATCGACTTTGTTAGTCTTGATGCTGGTGAACATATTGTCCTTATCTGTAGGAATGAACTTGTCGAACGGTGAAATGATGTCGTTCCAGTAATACACAGACAGGTTGTTTTTTGGAAATTCGCGGGTGAGGTAAGCTTTCTTGTTAAAGGCGTATGTGAACTCCGTCTTCCCATAGAAATTCTTGGTCTTGGTTCCGTATGCACCATATCCGCTCCAGAAGAGATGTGGATTGAGATGCGCAGTTGTCAGTCCGGAAATACGGAAACGAGTCTTATCGTAATCATTATAAGAAATAATGGTATTAATCGGTCCAAAATCAAATTTATTATTTTGCAGCGAGTCGGAAGTCTCGACGAAATTCTCGATGAGTGCCTTTGCCGCGAAAATAAACATCTTAAATCCCTTGATATCTGTGATTTTGTCGATAAACGACTTCATTTCTCCCTCACTGTCGGTCAGTTCCACTTTGCGGTATTGATTCCAGAATGCGTCGTCGGTGTGCATGGTAGCATCCGGCTCCTGATAGATTTCCCCCTTGATATGCTTGAAGACAGAATTGGGAACAGGTACAAATGCATAGTCGAACTGCCGAATCGTTCTCTGCACCTGCAGTTTACTTAGCCAACTCAACAATTCCAACTCAATAAGCATATCATTCTGAGTCATCACCCTTTCTCCAGTGGGCAGTTCCTCGAACTCCTGCTCGATAATCATATTCTTCACGAAATTGACATCACTTCGTTTTGGAATGTTAAGCTCCACTCTTCTCACCTGATATGAGGAATCTTTCATAACATAGAGATATCCTGAGAATCCCAAGTCCTGCTGGTTGTTAGGTAGAAATCCAAGCTGAATGACACTGTCTTTGTCGATGGCGATAGTGTCCTGTAAATAATACCTGTAGAAAGAGATTCCGGAGTTAGCAATCGGGCTTTTGAATCTCAACTGCAAGAGTTTACACTCTTCATCGTAGATATTCACGTCGGTGAAACAGTCTTTGAGTGTCGTTGTGAGAATTTCTCCTGTATTGATTAGTTCGTTGATTCCCCTTGAATTTTTCGCCTTAACCAATTCCTTGCGCAGTTCCGGGTGTTTACGGTAAAACACAGAGGACAGTGTCTCATCAACGGTAAGTGGAAGGATAAGTTTTCCCGTTTTCTCACACGTCTCGACATGGTCTTTTAGGAATGCAAATCGTTTTCCTTCTTCCACATCAAAGACCTTTTCTGTGAACTCATTGACAGAGAAAGTCATCTTCTCATATTTGGAGTAGGAATAATAGTCGTTTGCCTTGAGATCATTGATTTTCTTATGCTCAATGACCTTTTTCATGAACTCGACTGCAGGGTTATTCTTTCTGCTGTACTTACCTTTCTTAGCAGTAATCGTGACAGTCTGCAACTCACGGGGTTCTTGTACCAGTTTGATTTTCATATTGGTAGTTTTCCCAGGTTCCAGTTTCACATTTTGCTTGACATATCCCATCGTGAAGACTGTCAATGTTTTCCACTGTGGATTCTCTTTAATGACAAATTTTCCCTCTTCGTCTGTCATGGTTCCAACCCCTTTTCCGTCATAGTACACGTTGACAAAATCCAATGGTTTTCGGCTTCTGGAATCGATGACCACTCCAGACACCTGCGCCCTAGCAACAATAACAGCCAGAAAAAGGTAAAGCGACAGCAAATATTTATGTAGCTTCATATATAAAGTAATTCTAATTTCTGAAGTAAAAAAAGAAGACGAGAATTATTTACGATTTACGATTTATTTTTGATATTTGATATTTGAATATTTACTTATTTTTAGCATACGAGAAGAGAAGACGATTGTCTTATTACGAAATAAAAACGAATTACACGAGTGTTTTATTGCATCCGTGTAATTCGCTGGTATCTAATCTTCAAAGGATGGTCATATCAGTCGATTTCCTCATCCGCCTCGTATCCTCCCATCTCTCTCAATGCGTTCTTGAGCATAGTGTATTGCTGGAAGAGGTGGTTGACCGGCACTTCCCCTTTGGTGTAGTCGTGCATCGGTGATTTGAGGAAGAAACTGAGGAATCTCTGAATGCCGTATCGTCCTGCTCTTGCAGCCAGATCGGACAGCAGGCAAAGGTCGAGCAGGAGAGGTGCAGCGAGAATAGAGTCTCTGCAGAGGAAATTGATTTTGATTTGCATTGGATAATTCATCCATCCGAAGATGTCAATGTTGTCCCATCCCTCCTTATTGTCGTTGCGTGGCGGATAATAGTTGATTCTTACTTTATGGAAATAATCGGTATAAAGGTCAGGCTGTTTGTCCTGCATAAGAATGGACTCAAGCGTTGACAGCTTAGACACCTCCTTCGTTCTGAAATTCTCAGGTTCATCAAGGACAAGTCCGTCCCTGTTTCCAAGAATATTAGTTGAGAACCACCCGCTGAGTCCCAAACATCTGGTTCCGATAATTGGTGCGAATCCCGATTTCACGAGTGTCTGGCCTGTTTTAAAGTCTTTACCCGCAATCGGCATTTTCATTTTTTCCGCTAATTCCCACATCGCCGGGATATCTACCGTAGTGTTAGGTGCTCCCATAATAAAAGGAGCTCCTTCAGCAAGTGCTGCGTATGCATAGCACATAGAAGGTGCAATATGCGTTGTGTCGTTGTCCTTCATCGCTTTCTCAAGCGCTGCTAAAGTTCCATGAACTTGTTCGTTGACAGGAACATAAATTTCGGTTGAAGCAGCCCATGCGACAACGATTCTGCTGCAGTTATGCTCTGATTTGAATTTTCTGATGTCTTGTCTGAGCTGTTCAACCATTTCCCATCTGGTTTTGCCCTCCATGACATTGTCACCGTCAAGCCGTTTAGCAAAATTCTTATCGAAAGCAGCTTTCATAGGTACAATTTTCTCAAGTTCTTCTCTGACCGGATCAATATCCTTCAGCTGAAGCACTTCGGCATAGACCGCTGAGCGGTAAGCATCCGCCGGATAAACATCCCAAGCAGCAAACTCGATGTCTTCGAGCTTGGCAATTGGTACGATATCATAATAGCTGAGGTACTTTTTGTCTTCACCTTTTCCCACCCTGATTTTATCGTATTGAGTCATAGATCCGACTGGTTTAGCCAGTCCTTTTCGAGCCATGAGCACTCCAGTGAAAAAAGTAGATGTGACAGCGCCAAGACCGACCACCATGATACCTAATTTACCATCGGCCGGCTTAACATTTAGTTTGTTCATATTTTAATTTATTAAATTTATTGTCGTATATTATGCAAAGTTACGGAAAACATTTTGTATAAAGAAAGTTTTTTTCCTAAAAATGACTTTAAGAGTAAAAAACGAGACATTTTTCACAATATTGTAATAAATATTTCAAGATTCCGAAGTAAAAAAGGAAGTAAAAGCGGGAGTAAAAAAGGAAGTAAAAGCGGGAGTAAAAAAGGAAGTAAAAGCGGGAGTAAAAAAGGAAGTAAAAAAGGAAGTAAAAAAGGAAGTAAAAATGGAAGTTATAAAAGGGAGTTATAAAAGGGAGTTAACGAGCCTGAGGCTCGTGGACGATAGTTCTACCAATGATAAATCGATATTAGAATCACTCAAAAATAA
>JAEEOB010000193.1 GCA_016284045.1 Bacteroidaceae bacterium | reverse complement strand
TTTATATTCGTCTCTGGAATGTTTAGAAAAAACACCACTTATCACAATCGACATACCCTTGAGGATTTCAGTCTGTTCCGCATTTTGCTCTGGTTCGAATTTCATTTTAACGCCATGCTGTTCCAAACGTCTGATGATAGCCCTGTTCTCCTCAGACTGGAAAAATTCAATAACACTGTTAGCAATCACAGTTCCGACTCCTTCAACTTCAAGTAGTTGTTGAAGAGAGGCATTTTTAAGCGCATCCATCGACTGGAATTTCCTTGCGAGCAGTTTTGCGGTAGTTTCTCCGACAAAGCGAATACCGATAGCGAAAACGACCCTTTCAAATGGGACATTAACCGTGTTTTTGATGGCATCGATGATTTTCTTAGCCGACTTAACCCTGGTTCCCATAGAACCATCGATATCTTGAATTTTTATATCATACAAGTCAGCGACATTTCTAATGATTCCTCTCTGAAAATAGTCGTCCACAGTCTCAGGTCCGATACTGTCGATATTCATCGCTTTTCTTGAGATGAAATGTTCGATTTTTCCTTTTATCTGTGGTGGACAGTGGTTTTCGTTAGGACAATAATGGGCAGCTTCCCCTTCCACTCTTTTAAGAGCAGCTCCACATTCCGGGCATTCGGTAATGAAAATGACAGGTTCCGTCCCCTCAGTTCTTTGCGAGAGATCCACTCCGACTACTTTTGGTATGATCTCACCCCCCTTCTCCACATAAACCATATCTCCAATATGCAGATCCAGCTGCCTGATAATATCAGCATTATGTAGAGATGCCCTTTTCACAACGGTTCCGGAAATGAGTACTGGCTCCATATTGGCGACCGGAGTGACGACCCCAGTTCTTCCCACCTGATAGGTGACTTTGACAAGTTTAGTGCAAGCTCTCTCTGCCTGGAATTTGAATGCAATAGCCCATCGTGGAGATTTCGCAGTGAATCCGAGGTGTCGTTGTTGTAGTAGTTCATTGACTTTCAATACTATTCCATCAGTAGCCACAGGCAGTTTTTTCCGTTCCACATCCCAAAAATTAATAAATTCGATAACTTCATCAATGTTATGACATAACTTGATATGTTCAGAAATTTTAAACCCCCAAGTTTTAGCCTTCATCAGATTGTCGTAATGTGTACTCTGGTTAAGCATTTCGTCTCCCAAAACATAATATAGATATGCATCAAGCTGACGATGTGCTACGAGTTCAGACTTTTGTGATTTAAGCGTACCCGATGCAGCATTTCTCGGATTAGCAAATAGCGGTTCCTCTTTGGCTACTCTTTCCTTATTTAGTTTGTCGAAAGATTTCCAAGGCATGAGAATTTCTCCTCTGATTTCGAACTCATGTGGGTATTCAGATCCATCCTTGAGCTGTAGGGGAATACTTCTGATAGTCCTAACATTAGCAGTGACATCGTCTCCTTTTTCTCCATCCCCTCTCGTCAGTGCTCTAATCAGCTTACCATCAACGTATGTCAGAGAAATACTGAGTCCATCGTATTTCAATTCAGCTACAATTTCAAAACTCTCACCGTTTAATCCGTTGCTAACCTTCTCATAAAAATCTCTCACCTCATTGATGTTATATGTGTTTCCCAATGACAACATAGGATATTTATGTTTCACTTGTTTAAACGACTGATTGATATCGCTTCCCACTCTTTGTGTAGGAGAATTTGGATCGTAGAACTGTGGGAAAAACATTTCGAGGTCCTGCAACTTCCTCATCATCTGGTCGAATTCAAAATCTGAGATGGTAGGCTGATTCAAAACATAATAATTGTAATTATGCTGGTGAAGCTGCTTTCTTAAAAGTTCAATTTCTTCTTGAGTGGACATGGAGTTAAAATAGAAGTAAAAAAAGAAGTAAACAAGTCAGTGGCTTGTGGACAAAAATTTAACAAATGAAATGCTAATAGAGAAATAGCTCAAAAATGTCTTCAGACTTAGCAATACATTTCACAGATGAACGACAGAATCCTGATTAACAGTTAATCAACCATTCTTTGACGGCAAAAATAGCCAGTGAAAATCTCGTCAACATGTTCTATTTGCTGATTAAAGATGCCAAAAACAGCGGAACCGCTTCCAGACATAGCCGCATATATCGCGTCGAGATCGTAAAGTCGGTCTTTAATAGCTGCAATTTCCGGATATTTTCTGAACACGCTCTTTTCAAAGTCATTAACGACATTATCTTTCCATTGTTCAATAGGCTGTTTCAACAATTCAGTGAGTGGAAATTCTGGTTTCTTTGGATTAATCATAGCGTATGCATCTTTAGTTGATACGCCGATATCGGGTTTTACAAGCACAATAACTTTCCCTTTTAGAGAAAGATCCAATTCTGTGAAAACATCTCCAATTCCTTGTGCAAACACAGGTTTGTTTTTGATGAAAAAAGAGCAGTCGGCTCCTATATTAGCAGCAATTTTTTGTAGTTGTTCGTCGGATAAATCAAGTTGAAACTTCTCGTTAAGCAGTTTTAATGTAAATGCCGCATCGGATGATCCACCTCCCAATCCTGCTCCAGATGGAATATGTTTATGGAGGTGCGCCTCAACCGGTTTGACCTTATCCGGGAAGAGTTCTTTAAGAGCATTATAAGCTTTAACAACAAGATTATCTTCTGGCCTTCCTGCAAGGATTTCTCCACTCACCTTGATAGTACACTTCTTTTCCTGCTTATCGGCAACAGTTATTTCCAAAGCATCAAGTAGATTTATGGGATAGAAAACTGTTTCAAGATTATGGTATCCGTCAGGTCTTTTTTCGACAATATTAAGACCAATATTAATTTTAGCATTGGGGTAAACAATCATATTATATTAAAAATCAGTAAGATTATACAAAAAGAATCGGAAACTCCCAAAATTATTTTCAAAATTACAAAAAAAAATCAAAAACACATCATGAATTTCAAAAAAAGTGGTAGCTAAATTAGTTGTTAGTATAGAAATAGTCCATGCGGATGTTTTTCTACTTTTTATAATGTTGTTGCCAATTAGAAACAGCACCAAAAGGAATGAAAATGAAAAAGACGCCCCGTGTTAAGAGCGTCTTCCCACTTGTACGACTACAAGTGTAAAAATAACATTCATTCAGTCCTTACGTTATCCTTTTTTCTATATATTTTTCCAAAAGTATTCAAATCAGTTTAATAATAAAAAATCTACTCAGAAAGGTGGCATTCCATCTTCCGGAGTGAACTCCGGTGCATTCTCATCTGTAAGAGCAGAGAAAGCGTCATCGTTTTTTGAAACATTCACATTATTCACTCTAGAAGGTTTCATAGTTCCGTCATCTTCTGGAAGCGGTGGTTGCTCATTCTCTGTGAAATAATCGGTAAATCTCGCATATTCACCTGTAAATCTAAGTCTAACATCCTTAACTTCGCCATTACGGTGTTTTGCAATGATTAATTCAGCAAGTCCTCTGGTGTCTCTTCCATAGGAGTCCTTATATATTTTATAATACTCAGGTCTGTGAATGAAACAGACCATGTCTGCATCCTGCTCTATAGCTCCTGACTCACGTAAATCAGAGAGTTGTGGTCGTTTACTATTAGCATCGTTAGGATCTGCGCCTGTCCTGTTCTCCACACTTCTGTTAAGCTGTGAGAGTGCAATAATAGGGATATTAAGCTCTTTGGCAAGTCCTTTAAGCGACCGTGATATAGTTGAGACTTCCTCCTGTCTGGAATTATAAGACATCCCTGAAGCATTCATAAGCTGCAGATAGTCGATAATAATGATTTTCACATCATGTTCTCTAACTAATCTTCTCGCTTTAGTTCTCAGTTCAAAAACCGAGAGAGATGGAGTGTCATCGATATAGAGAGGAGCATTATAAAGGTCTTGAATCTTATAGTCAAGCTGTTTCCATTCGTAAGGCAATAGTTGTCCGCTCTTGATTTTATCTCCTGTAATTTCACAGACATTGACAATAAGCCTATTGACGAGCTGAACGTTTGACATCTCAAGTGAAAACATAGCAACTGGCACCCTATTGTTAATCGCAATATTCCTGCACATAGACAGTACGAATGCCGTTTTACCCATAGCCGGCCTAGCCGCAATAACAATGAGGTCAGAATTCTGCCATCCACTTGTGACCTTATCAAGGGCATTAAAACCGCTTGAAAGCCCCGACAGTCCATCTTCCCTTTTTGCAGCAATCTGCAATAGTTTATATGCCTCGTCGATAACCGGATTGATTTGGGTATATTCTTTCTTAAGATTCTGTTTAGAGAGCTCAAAAAGTTTCCCTTCCGCCGTTTGCATAAGCTCAGCCATGTCCTGTCCATCATCGAATGCCATATCCCTGATTTGAGTGGTATAGGCAATAAGTTTTCTGGCGAGTGCTTTTCCCGCTATGACATTTGCATGGTACTCAATGTGAGCTGATGATAAAACTCTCTGAGAGAGCTCAGCAATATATAATGGTCCTCCGACCTTGTCGAGATTCGCGTCAACTTTAAGTTGTTCAGTAACAGTGAGTATATCTATCGGCTTATCTTCAGCCGCCAGTTTTTTTATAGCAGCAAAAATAACCTGATGTTTTGTGTCGTAAAAAGAGTCAGGATCAAGAATGTCAGATACAACTCCAATGGCATCTTTTTCAATAAGGCACGCTCCGATGACAGCAGCTTCAAAATCAAGAGCTTGTGGTTGGACCTTACCTAATTCGAGTAATTGCTGGGTGTCATTATAGTTTCTATTAAATCTTTTGGTGTCTTTTTTTTCGGCCATTCTATCAATCGGACAATCATAAATCGAATAAAACCATGTATTCGATAAAGAATGTTATAATAATTCATTCATTATGCAAATTTACTACAAAAATTAGAATTTACGCAAAAAGTAAAGTTAAAAATATTAACAGCAAATGTTAATAAGTGTTGATAACTTTCAAACATCACTCATAATCAATATATTAAAGTGTTGATAACTTTATATCCAATAAAAAGAGGTAGGCAGACAAAAAGGAAAGAAAAAGAGAAGAAGTAACAAAGAACAGTATTCGAGATGGAAGGCAAAGAAATAGTAATTCAAAAAATACTAGTAGAAAAAAGAAAAGGTCTGATTAATCAGACCTTTTCCAGATATAGAAACAAGTTTACAGACAAATTTATTTTATGATAGACTTAATCTGTGAAGACACCTGATCGTAAGCTTTTTCCCAGTCCGTGTCGATAGAGAATGGTGTCTCGGTTGCCTTGTCATTCACATACACATGTATTGTTTTATAGTCTGTGTCTTTGAACAAGGGGTTTTTAAGTGATGCATTTCTGAAGCAATCAATGACTTGTTTTTTCTTTGTCGCAGAAATTTTATTTGCTTTCAGCGCATACAATCTACAATCATCAACAAAAGACTTCATGTTGACAGCTTGTACGTCGTAGAAAAACCCCGTTTTCTGCAAACCTCTCTTAGAAACCTGTGCAGCAATATAATTCAATACAGTGATTTCGAACTGCGCAACATCGATTTGGTCTTGTCTTGACTTAGGGTCATTGACAACAGTAGTGGCAGCATCTCTAACAGTCTTATATAAAGACTGAGCTCCCACATTCATTGCAGTGAGAATTGCAAATGATAAGATACAAAATAATTTTTTCATAATTAAGGACTTGAAATTTTTTGCAAAGTTATGAATCTTTCTTGGTATGACAGCAAAAAATTCAGATAGTTTAACAAAAGGTAATCATTATTTAAGATTTTCCACAACATCTACGAGGAGTTTCCATGCCATATCGACAGTTGGAATGAGTAATTTCTCTTCAGGTGTATGTACATTTCTCAAAGTAGGTCCGAAGCTGATCATTTCCATATCCGGATAGACAGTAGCGAAAAGCCCACATTCGAGTCCAGCATGAATAGCTCTCACAACAGGCTGTTTCCCAAACAGTTTGTTATAAGAATTAACAGTCACATTTAACAGTTTTGTATTAGTATCGGGCTTCCATCCTGGATATCTGTCAGAAAAGTCAATCTGAGCACCCGCCAATTCGAACGCAGCCGCAATAGTGTTTCGGATATTGTCGAGAGCGCTTTCAGTTGAACTTCTTTGACTGACAACGATAAGCAGTTCATTCCCAACCTGTTTGACAGATGCCAAGTTGGAACTTGTTTCCACAAGTCCTTTAATATTCTGATTCATTTCCATTACTCCATTATCAAGTGCCTGCAATGCCAAAATAAAGTTCTTAGCAACAGCCGGTTGAATGTATTGAGGATTATCAATTTTCTCCGTTCCCAAGCTGAACACCATCTCTTTCTCCTCCACATAGAACTCACCTTCAGCATCAGCAGCGAAGAGATTGAAATCCACTCTGATATTCTCTTTACATTCAAAAGGAAGAGCGATGACAGCTTCAGCATATCTTGGTATGGCATTATGTTTATTTCCTCCATCGAAACTGATTAATTTCAGGTCATATTTTTTAGATGATAAATAGAGGAAACGCGCCATAAGCTTGATAGCATTTGCTTTGTTCTTATTGATATCATCGCCAGAGTGTCCACCTTTCAGCTTGTCAATTTCCAGTTTAATAACAACAAAACCTTTTTCCAAAGGACAAGTTTCAAATTTGAATATGGCATTCGTGGTAACACCCCCTGCACATCCTATAAAAAGCTCTCCTTCGTCTTCAGAGTCGAGATTAATGAGATACTTTCCTTTCATGAAACCAGGTTTAAGTCCAAAAGCCCCAGTCATTCCTGACTCCTCGTCCATAGTGAAAAGGCACTGGACTGGCCCGTGTTTGATATTTGGGTCAGTGACCAGAGCTAATGCCATAGCCACTCCAATACCGTCGTCAGCCCCCAATGTTGTGCCTTTAGCCATCATCCAGTCTCCCTCAACAAGAGTCTGGATAGGTGAGTTATAGAAATCGAAATTTAAGCCTTTTATCTCTTCGCATACCATATCCATGTGTCCTTGAATGACAACACCCGGTGACTGTTCAAATCCCTCAGAAGCAGGTGCAGATATGAGCACATTTCCCACTCCGTCGGTCTCAAATTTCAGATTGTATTTTTCTGCCACTTCTTTGAGGTATTGTCTCATTTTCTCTTCATGTTTTGAAGGTCTTGGCACTTGGTTAATTTGTTTGAAAAACTCGAAGATTGGTTTAGGTTGCATAATTATCGCATTTTAAACGTTAAGATTTCTTGTTGAATTAATTTTTGCGTAAAGATAAGAATTTTAAATAACATAGAATAGTAAAAACGACAGAATTAATATAAATTAATAGAATAAAGGATTAATAATCCAATAAAATATTGTAATTTTGCAATTGATTTGTACAAAAAAGATATCTGATGCTAAAACTGGCTCTCATAAGTGTAATAATCATAGGCATGTGCATAGTAATGCTTTGCATAGAAATGATTGTGAAGAAAAACGGCAGTTTTCCCAAGTCTCATGTTTCCCAAAATAAAGAGCTACGCAAACGTGGAATCACTTGTGTACAAAGTCAGGATTTCGAACAACGACATAAAAAACAACCAATCAAACAAAATTCAAAAAGAAAACAATGAAAAAGAACGCGCTGACCTTGGCAGGTCTTCCAGCCATACTGTTATGTAGTTTGCTTCTTACAAACTCATGTGGTGGTGACAACGGAAAAGAAGAGTTAAACATTAGTAAAGAGGTGAAGACCCCAATAAAGGAGTCTAAAAGCATGAAGTTCGCCTACGTAGAAATGGACACAATTGTATCTCAGTATGAATATCAGAAAGATGTTGAATCAATCATGAAGGCCAAAGAGAGCAGTATGCAAAGCGCTATCAAAGCCAAGGAAAGCAGTGCACAATCCACACTGAAAACAAAAGGCCAAGCTTTTCAAACTCGCATGACAAAGTTTCAGAATGACTTAAAGAACAACAAGATTACAAGCCAGGATCAATATGAGCGTGAACAGGCCGCTTTAGCTAAGCTTCAGGAAGAGTTGACTACCTTAGAGAGCAAACTTACGAGTGACTATCAGGCATACGCAGCAAAGCTGACAGAAGAATATCAAGAACTCGCCTTGCAACACACTCAGGCAATCAACGACACAATCCAACATTTCCTGAAACTATATGGTGATGAGAAAGGATATGATTTCCTATTCGGCAAGTCCACATCCTCTTACGATTTGCTCTATGCCAAGGATGCATACGATGTGACCGAGGAGGTTTTGAAAGCCTTAAACGAACGTTATAAAAAATATAAGAAATAGAGAATAAGAGACAACAGAACAATAGAATTAATCAGCCATATTAGAAATAATATAGCTGATTTTTTTTATTATTATTTGGATAATCGAGCATAAAGTATTAAATTTGCAAAGACAACTAACTACATCAATTAAGCAATAGTAAAAACACAAAACGCCAAAAAGATGAAAGTCCCAGCTCTCTTATTTATAATATTATTCACCAACTTCACCAACCTAACCCTCACATTCGGTCAAGGTTCAGAGTGGAACAGCCCTGGAGCAGGCAACCCGATTCTTCCAGGCTATTTTGCTGACCCGACCATCCGCAAGTTTGGTGACACCTATTATATTTATTCAACCACAGACGGCACCGGGAACGGTTATGGTCCTCCACAGGTATGGCTATCAAAAGATTTCGTGAACTGGCGCAATGTGACGATGAACTGGCCAACCACAGAAGTAGTATGGGCACCCGATGTTGTTCAGCAGCCTGATGGAAGTTATCGCTATTACTATTGTACTCCATGTGAGATACGTGTTGGTGAGAGCAATAGTCCCATTGGTCCTTGGAAGAACCGCCTTGGGGATAGTGACGCAGTGCTGGTCCCCGACCGATTTGTTCACAATGCCATTACCCTCGACCCCCAACTATTTGTTGATGATGACGGCAGCGAGTATCTATATTTCGGCACATGGGGAATTTATAAAGGCTTCGGTTGCGGTGTAGCCAAGTTATCAGAAGACGGTAAGTCGTTCACAGAAAAAAAGCTCATAGAGAACACCGAAATCACGGACTTTTTTGAGGCTCCATTTGTTTTTAAAAAAGACGGCATCTATTATTTCACCTATTCCAGCGGTTCCTGCCACGATGATACATACCGTGTTCAGTATGCCACATCCACAGCAGGTGCTATGGGTCCTTATACCTACAAAGGCTGCATATTAAAAACAAATACCGACGGTACGGTCCATGGTCCAGGTCATCATTCTATTCTCGTTGATGGCGATGATTATTATATAGTCTATCACCGTCACAATCTGCCCCGATCCATCCATGGTTTTCACCGTCAGATATGCATCGACAAGCTTGAATTCTCCTCCGAAGGAGACATACTTCCTGTTGTTCCCACTCACAACGGCATCATCCCTGCCTCACTCCGAGACAAATCATCCTCGCCCGCCAACATGGTAATAGGCTCCAAAGTAACCGCCTCCTCGGAATATTCGGAATGGTTCAAAGCATCGTATGCTGTTGACGACAACAACTCCACAATGTGGCGTGCCCGTAACTGTAACGACCCAGCCTGGCTACAAATCGACCTTGGCCGTTCATCTCGTTTCAATGAGATATTCACACAGTTTGAATATGCCACTTTCTTCTATCAGTATAAGATAGAGGTGTCAGACGACGGCAAAATCTGGAAGATGTATTCAGACAAGACGGAAAACACCATTCAAGGTTCTCCAATGGTAGATACCGGTGATGCAGTGGCTCGATATATCCGCATTACCATCACAGACACCCAAAAGAACGGTCATTTTCCCGCTATATGGAATGTGAAAGTGTATTATGCCGAACCAGACAATGACCCTTTAGTCATGCTTCCTACCGTAGAAACCGACGACGCAGCCTTGTTGGCCGGTTATCCGTGGATTCACAGCAAAGAAGTGATACCCTACCTTGACCGTTCCCCGACAGGCTGGTTAGACAACCTCATCCTTGACATCAATGCCAATGACTATACACCAGGCAAGACTGTGAAAGAAATAAAAAACAAAGGCCTGTATGGTAGTTTTCTGTGTGAAAACGGCATACCAGTTGTGCCCCAAGCCGGTAAATTAGCATTCCGTTTCGATGGCAACCAACGCCTGACCAGTAATTTCATCATGCCCAAGACAATGGTATATAATGCCCCCTACACCATCAACGCCTGGATATTGAATCCAGAGATTAGCGAAATTGAGTGTGTAGCCCAATTCATGCCTGTGAGAAACGATTTAGGGACAATTGAACTTCGTAACGGAAAGAGCCGTAACGATGGAATCATTGCCCATAATGCTTCTTTTGAGAATTCCGGTGCACCCGATGCTCTGAAAGTCGGGGAATGGCAGTTCTGGAGTGTCGTTTATGATGGTTATATGGAAACGATTTATTGCAATGGAGAACAGAAGTCATCGAAAAACAATTTTCTGATGCTTCGACCCGCAGTCCCGATTGTAATTGGCAGCGATGCCTTCGGAAGCAACCCCTTCAGCGGTTATCTCCATAGTCTTGAATTTTATGACAAAGCATTGGATGCTGAAGCAATACGTACCTGCTATCTCCGTCCGTCCGACATGAGTGCTGCACAGCTGGAAGGGTTATCCACCCAGAACCTGTTATCAGGTAAGTCATTTGCTATTGAAAGCATACCACTTGGTCCATCCACGGCACTCATTCGTATTGTTGAGAAATACGGAAAGACATTAGACTCAGGTCTTTACGACTATTATTTCGGCACATCCAAAGACAACTTTTCGGTGAGCAGCAACAACGAGCGAGTTATCAGCCTGGCAGGTCGTTCAACCGTTGTCTATGCCCAGGTGAGTGACTTATTCGGTCACCAGTCTGCCGTAATAAAAAAGGAAATTAGAAGCAACAACGAATATACCGATTTAGCCGGTTCATTAAGCCGCAGTGCAGACACATCCGGGAAGCTGACCATGTCGTCGGACCACACAAATCTACAAGCTGAAATCGACAGAAATGTACCATTATCCCTTGTTGAAATCAGCGGTGATTTTTTGATACAATGCAAGGTAGTTGATATGACCGGCATGAACCGGCGCTCCACACCGGCCTACAACGAGGGCGGTCTGATTGTTGTTGATGAACTTTCTGAAAACCGTCAGCAACTGATTCATCTCGGTGTATTTCCGAACTACAACTGTGGGAACATGCTGACGGTTGTCCGTGGACATCAACGTCCCCAGTATATGAACAATAAAGGCTGGGATTTCGACCCATATATTCAATTAGAACGTCGTGGCAATCAACTCTATGCCCGTACAAGTTCTGACGGGAATAACTGGACGGAGATGCCCCATTCACCTGTTGACTGCAGTTATCTGGCAAATAAAGCCTTAAAAGTGGGATTGTATCAGACCACTTATTCTGACAACCAAGCTTCAGTGACGTTTGAAGACATCCACATCTGGCAAAAACGCCCCAACAAATGAAAAAGCAAAGATTTCACAAGCATTATAAGAGAAACACACCTTCCTTCTATTGGATATTGTTTCTTTATCTTATCATAGGCTATTTCTTTCCAGCCATCGGTTTTATGGCTCTGATATGCATGATAGGACCGATACTGACATCTCTATTCAGAGGTCGCTATTGGTGTGGTCATATCTGTCCACGCGGCAACATGTATGACCGTCTGTTGTCGAAATATTCCCCACACCGTCCAATTCCCAAATTCGTCAGGACATCTGGATTTCGTCTGTTTATGATTTTTTTTATATTCGCCATGTTCGGTATACAGTTATATTTCAGCTGGGGTGAGTGGAATGGAATGGGCAAGGTTTTCTGGAATATAATTTTGGCAACCACAATTGTAGGTGTACTTTTATCATTTATTTACGCACCCCGCACATGGTGCTCATTCTGCCCAATGGGCACCTTGTCATCATGGGTATCACCAAAGAGAGTTCCATTTCCCAAGAGTTTCACATCCGTGCATGTGAGCGACACATGCGAAGAAAAATGCAAAATTTGTGCCCGTGTATGTCCGATGCACCTGGTCCCATACACAAGCCGTTTTGACAAATTAGGCTATCTCGACGGAGATTGTCTGAAATGCAAGAACTGCATACAAGCCTGTCCATTTAAAATTATAGAAATGAAGAATTTATCATAAGCCCTCACAACAAATGAGTATCGGTATCTACACATTAACATCCGCTTTACATGACGTACAGTCAGTATCAGCAATGACCAAAGAGTTTTTAGGCAGTCTGAAAATCACATTTGATTACAGAGAAAACAACTTCAAAGATTATGGAAGTTATGACTTAAATCTCATCTATGTCCGTACAGGCGGAACAGAAGGGTTTTTCAAAGAGTTACTTCCAGATTTGCAGACTAAATCGTGTCATTCTTATTACCTGCTCACATCAGGTTTGAGCAACTCACTCGCCGCCTCAATGGAAATTCTATCTTATCTACGTCAGCAAGGATTGAACGGTGAGATTATACATGGAAAAGCATCTTATATATCCCAGCGTATCAAATCATTGGAACAAGTTCAATCCATAAGGCAATCCTTACATGGTAAACGTCTCGGGATAATAGGTGCTCCCTCAGACTGGTTGATTTCCAGCAAATTCAACAAAGAAATCGTAAAAAAAGAACTTGGTATAGAATTCATTGACATACCAATAGAAGAAGTTGTTCATGAAATGAACAACTCCAGTGATACTCTTGTATTATCGGGAAATGAGGAAAGCGTTCCATCCAATCTGAAAGAATCTTTACCCGGTGCTTTACAAATATACAAAGGTTTAAAATCAATCATATACAACTATCAACTGCATGGGTTCACGATACGTTGTTTCGATTTGTTGGAGAAAATTCATAATACCGGCTGTCTGGCTTTAGCCAAATTGAATTCAGAGGGAATCGTCTCCGGTTGTGAAGGTGATGTTCCCGCCCTCATAACTATGATGATTAGTCAAGCCCTGACCGGGACTTCAGGTTTCCAAGCCAATCCGTCGCGAATAGATCCCGAAACAGGCGAACTATTGTTTGCTCATTGTACAATTCCTCTCAATATGGTGGAACGTTATGAATATGACACTCATTATGAATCAGGAATCGGAATCGGCATCCGCGGCTACATGAAAAAAGGTCCAGTCACGATATTCAAGATATCAGGAGATTTGACACGCAGTTTTGTGGCAGAAGGTGAACTGATAAGAAATGAGTCATCCGTTAACTTATGTCGAACTCAGCAGGTAATACGCTTGTCGGATGTCAGTCGAATCTCTTATTTCCTAAGAGAGCCGATTGGTAATCATCATATTATCATATTCGGACATCATCAGGCACTAATAGAAGAATTCATGCAGTTAGGTTAAAACTTCACTATCTATCGCCTTTTTAGCAAATTCAAAGAGTTTGAGAGGCAAATGGCAATACCCGTCAGGGTTCTTATCGAGATAGTCCTGGTGATATTCTTCAGCATTATAGAAATTGACAAGTGGCAGAATTTCCACAGCAAGCGGCTCGTTGTAGTTTTTCTGTTCAGATTCGCAAACATTCTTAATCACACTCAAATCTTGAAGGTCGGTGTAATAGATTCCTGTTCTGTACTGAGTGCCTTCGTCATGCCCTTGTTTGTTGACACTGACCGGGTCGATGGCTTTAAAATAAAGAGAGAGTAAGAATTTGAGTGTTATGACTGACGGGTCATAACACACATGCACTGTTTCTGCAAATTTAGTTGTATCTGTGCAAACCTGCTGATATGTTGGATTATCAATGATGCCGTTAGCATATCCCACTTCTGTATCTACCACGCCTTTCACTTGTTTGAAAAAATGCTCAGTTCCCCAAAAGCACCCCCCTGCAAGATAAATGTCTTTAATTGTTGAGTCCATTATTTAAAAGTATTAAAATTGTTGCAAATATACAATTTTTCCATGAATAATCATGATTATCTTCGCAAAAAGAAATCATCATCCAAAAATAGTAGAACAAAAACGTCTATAATATAAAGATTTTCATTACTTTTGCAGTTAAAAGCAATCAACCTCGTTAAAAAACACATTTATCATGACAGTAAAAGAAGTGTTCGACTTACGCAAGGAGGGTAAGATAGAAGAGGCATACGCTGCCATCCGTCCAATGTATGCCGTTCATCAGGGCAAATATACAACCCTGTGTATGTTCTGGACCGCAAGTGACATTTTGAAGAAGCGTATTCAAGAGAAGCGTATAGGTGAAGCAGAGAAAATATTTGAGGCCTTGCTCCGCGTTCAGCCCAATATAGATGACACAGACGGGAAGTGCCATGCCGCTATGCTTCATGCCGCCTTGCTACTTGACGAGAAGTCGCAGACCTTTCAGATTCTGGATTTTATTGAACATTACGGAGTTGAAAAGTTGCGTGACACTGACTGGGAAAGCCATACTGCAACAACCACTGATGAGAAAGGCGTAAGCAGAAGTCATCTTCTGCCTTCGACCGCTCAGCGAATGTTGACCCGCTGTTTTCATGCCATACAGGAACATCCTGATGCAGACCATGCACTGAAGGTGATGCCGTTGTTGGAAGAGGCCTTACGGCGTGCTCCGCGCCACAAGAACAATCAGCGCTATTTAGCAGTGGTTTATAACATCATGGGTGAGCATGAGAAATCCATAGCGATTTACCGTCGCCTGCTACAACGCTATCACGACAGTTATCTGTTTGCTGAGCTGGCAGAGCAAACAGAGGATATCGGAAAGAAAGCGTCGCTTTATTGCCGTGCCATCCAAAATCAACGTCAGGAGAAATTCCGTGGAAGTTACCGAATTGCATTAGCTCGTCTGCTCATAGGCCGCGACAATACACGTGCCGCATACGAAGTGCAGAAATGTGTAGTAACGCGAACAGCATTGGGTTTTCATAACACCCGAGATATTAACGTACTTTTGAATAAGTTAAAGGGAATCACACCGTGTAGTGAGCGTACACAAGAGGATTTTTACCGCAAGATGGCAGAGAAATATCCAATTTAGTTGTTAGTAATTAGTTATTCATAATTTATTCTAAAACAATGGCACATATCTGTGAAAATTGTAAGTTTCGTGCCTACTACGACAAGAAGCCAAACTCGATGTTAGGTAAGTTTTGGCGTTGGCACATTAATTTCTGTCCTGGCTGGCGCAATTATTTCAAGCGTCAGAGCGATGAGAAGAAAGCTGAATTGAGAGAAAAATACAATTATACTAAATACAAATAATTTAAGCCAAAAAAGGGAGTTAGCAACAGTAAAAAAATAACTGAGTAAATTTAATGTCAGGCAATCATTCAAGTTTTAAACTTATCTTTTAGGCTCTTTTCCAGCTGTTCATCGGTCATGATGTCCGCATCACTCCCTCTGACCAACTGAAAAAAGCTCAAAAAGCTAAGATAAATTTTCATAACTAATTTTTTCACTATTACTTAATCCTCCTATAGAAAGTAAGAAGCCTAGGGACTCGTGTATGATCGTATTCCAAAGAAAATCTAATGGAGTAATCACTCAATCAAGTTCACAAACCAGGCAATGATCAAGTTTACAAGAATTTCAGAGATTCTGTCAACAAAAAAACAGACACGTTTTGAACAAGTTGTGTCCAAAACGTGTCCGTTCTTGGATAATCAAATGATTATCAAGGCTTAGGGTGGAGCTGGCGGGAGTCGAACCCGCGTCCAAACCAGGAGACCATACGGTTTCTACATGCTTATTCCGGTTGTAATTTTCGAGAAGTGGCAAGAATCGGACGACCAACCGCTTCCTTATCTCCTTAATATTCATCAGTGAATCGGAGCCTTCACCGACTATTTCCGATTTTACCGCGCCGCTTACTGACCGCTTCGGAAAACCAGCTGTCAGGGCGACGTCTCGTTCCCTCCCGTTGAGGGAATTAAGCCTAAAGTACTAAACTTCGTTTAGGCAGCGAGAGCGTAATTGTTTTCGCCAGATAATTGTTCGAGAGCCGTGATTAAAGAGCCAGCCATCAACGCTCTGCATGCTTACGTACCACCTCTGCAAGCTGTCAAATCCGTGTCAACCCCAGAGCTATATTTTTTAAGCATGCAAATGTAAGATAATTAATTCTATTGACCATGAAGTTTTGGAGTTTTCTTGAATGTGTTTAACAAAGATTAACAAAAAAAACAACAAGAAAAACAATATAGCAAGCAGCAAGGTTCCTATGGCGAGGTTATTATAGTCTTCACAGGAAGAAGAAGGGAAATTTGAGAACAATTGTTGAAATGGAAGTAATGAGAGCGGAATGAAAATGGAATCCAAAAGATAATTAAAAAACAGACGTATTTTTGGTATTGTGCTTGGTTATTCGTAACTTTGCAACTAGAAATAAGAAGACAAGAAGGTTTATTGTTTACCTATTCATTAGAAAAGAAATGTCAAAGAAAACTGTTTTATTCTTTTGTGGATTATTATCCTTATTAAATATATATGGGCAGGGTTATATGACCGATGCAGCATCAAGTACAGATCCATGGACTACGACATCAATGTATCCGAAGCATGAAATCCGCGCAGTATGGCTTACGACCATCATGAGTCTGGACTGGCCTCGGACAAAAGCAAAGGACGAGAAGAGCATGGAGGAGCAGAAGCAAGAGCTTCGCATGATCCTAAACCAGCTTCAGGCAGCCAACATAAACACCGTGATACTTCAGACACGCATCCGCGGTTCGGTGATATACCCATCTACGATAGAGCCATGGGATGAATGCCTAACTGGTGTTCCAGGGAAAGACCCAGGATATGACCCCTTGCGCTTTGCCATCAGCGAGTGTCATCGCCGCGGCATGGAGCTTCACTGCTGGCTTGTGACGATTCCATTGGGTGACAAAAAGAAACAAAACGGATTCGGCAACTTCTCGATTGTGAAGCAATGTCCCGGCCTTGTGCGTGCTGCCGGTGACAACTGGTTTATGCGTCCTGACAACCCTGCGACAGGTGACTACATGGCATCGCTCTGCCGTGAGCTATGTGAGCATTACGATATCGACGGCATCTCATTAGACTACATCCGTTATCCTGAAAAGAGCTATAATTACAAGGACGACTGCAGTGCTTCCCAACGGCGTGAGAACATCACTTCTATCGTACGCAAGATTCACAACGCAGTGAAACCGATAAAACCATGGGTGAAGCTGTCTAGCTCTCCAATCGGTAAATTCCGTGATTTGAGCCGTTACAGTTCGAAAGGATGGAACAGTTATGACGCTGTCTATCAAGATGCTCAAGGCTGGCTTCGCGACAACCTCCAGGACGTGCTTTTCCCGATGATGTATTTCAGAGGTGAGAGTTTCTTCCCTTTTCTGTATGACTGGCGCGAGCATCAGTACGGTCATCCTATTGCTCCTGGTCTTGGTATTTATTTTCTTGATCCCTCCGAGGGTAACTGGGTTCTTGATGATGTCCGACCTGAAATTCATGCCTCGCGCAACTCGGGCTTGGGCGGCGTCGCCTTTTACCGAAGTGACTTTCTGACTCGAAACTGCAAAGGTATCTACACTCAGGTGCAAACAGAGTTCTTCCCACATATAAGTCTTCCTCCGAGAATGACATGGAGCATCGACAGCATCAGCCCAACCCGCCCGAACGATTTATATCATGATGTTGAGGGAAAATGTCTTTACTGGATTGGCTCAGATGAACAAGGTGACCGTAAGCTGAAACTGAACGACGACGACTATGTCTATTATAACATCTACGGTTCGAACATCTATCCAGTTGATGTCAGTTCAGGAAGAAACTTACTGAAAACCCGCGTGACCGGTTCCTATCTGAATATCACTCCTGATATCGGTGGTTTCCAATATTATGCCATCTCCGCCTGCGACCGCTTCGGTAATGAAAGTCCCGCCACTCAAGAATATTTGATGGAAATGAAACGGTCTCTCAAACAAGTATGGAATCCCCGTTCCCGCATCACCGCCGAGGGTGTCCGTGTCGATGATCGCCGTCTTTCTCCAACCACACTGCCTCCTCCACCCTCTTCATTGAAGAAAAAAGGGCGTAAATAAGCTGCGATAGCCAGGATTCCCATATTCATCCTCGGATTGATTTCGACACAGGGATGGCATTTTGTTTTACCGTCTTCTCTGACAGCCATCATGTCGATTCCCACAAATCCGGTGTAACGTCCTGCCATAGTTCTCTTCAGGATCTCACAATGCGTGTTAATCAACATATCGATAAATTGCCAATTCTCGAAATGCTTCTCAATCAGCATTCTAATATTCTCCTGGGAATCCACCACATTGCCCACATATTTCCCGTTCTTTGAAGTCTGAAAAACTGAAAAACCAACAAACCGAACCTCACTATTGGCGAAGATATAAAATTCCATGGCAAAATCGAGGATTTTATCATAGCATTTATCCACGAGACACCCACCTTGAGTTCTGATAAAACCATTGATACGCTTAATCGTTTTTTCATCAGCCTGTTGAGCCGTGAAATTTCCCCTGCCGCTGCTTGACCAGTTCTGCTTGAAAATCATGGAGTCGCCATTAAAATCGAGAGCATCCTTTAATTTAATGAAAGACATGCGATGTCCGACGAGAGATGCCCCCAAATCCACAGATAGATTATGAAAAAGAAACAGCCTTATATAATCCACATGAAACTGCCTGGAAGCAAACCATCTGATATCCTGTAATTCCTGTGTGGATGGCATATACGATTGGTCAACACCAATCTTCAAAAATTTCTTCCTAACCGCAAGATTCCATCCCCATGGAAAAGGAATAAAGACAGATTTTCCGATTTCTTTAAGATTTCCCTGCCAGTCGTAGTAAAGATTCTGATAAAAATCGACCACGGCATCATCGGATGACGCAAAGACACAAGGGAGTTTAGCCAGCTGCTCCTCCATTAAAATGACGTTTTTCGTCGGAGTATAGTTGTCAGTCCCGTCAGCAAGAGCCATCTCATGAGAGGAATTAAAATGGAAAAGCAATGTGGCAGATTGTCTTTCGGGAAGATGATATCTGCTTTTGAGATCATGAAGGATGTCAGTGAAAATCTGCATAAGAATAGAAAACTTCAACATTGTTGCTGCAAAGAATACAACATTATGGAAATCAGAAGACGCACTATAGCGCGCGTCTCCACTTTGATACGAGGTGATAACTGGAAATGTTTTATGTGCCCAGCAGGAGGTCTTTATAAGCAGATGGCTATTCTTTGTGGTTTTTAATCCCAAGCAGTTTTTTCCCTTTATCTGAACTTTTTTCAATAATCTGCTCAGACTTCATATATAGATTATTATAATAGGTGGTAACAGAGTTTTGAAGGGATTCACCAATTTTTCTCATACCCTCTTTTCCATCGAAAACAACATATAAACCTTTGCTGACAATTGAGACATCAATGATTTTTCCAGTGGTCATGGGATCTCCGTCGTAGTGAATAGGTCCTTCCTCATTTCTTCTAATCCGTATGCTCTTACACTGAAGTTTTTTCACATGGCTGTTTTTATGCAATGTACCATGCATGATCTGATATCCCATCTGAGTTGCCTCCAGCATATTGTAAGGCTCTACAATGATAACATCCATAAGTCCATCGGTGACCGATGCCCCTGGAGCTATATAGACATTGTTTCCATATTGTGAAGCGTTGGCACATGCAATAAGCGCAGCCTTATATTCAGCGTGTGTCTCCTGTTCATTAACAACATCTAGCTGATAGAACTCAGGGTTATATGAAAGCGCATGCTTCAGCACATTTTCTATATATGACAGAAAACCTCTTTTTCCTGATTCGGCAAATTTCTGCGAGATGAATGCGTCAAGGCCAACCCCACATGTACAGAAAAAAGGAGTCTGATTAATGATTCCATAGTCAATGGGGATGGGATCACATTTATTTATAAGCTTAATCGCTCTGATAGCATCCTGAGGAATTCTGAGATGTCTCGCCAGTCCGTTGCCTGATCCAGCAGGAATTATGGCAAGTGCGGTGTTTGTATGTACAAGCTCAGATGCCACCTCGTTGACAGTTCCATCACCTCCGATAGCACAAACGATATCAACCCCCTGTCCGACAGCATTTTTTGTAATTTGTGAAGCATGTCCTTTATATTCTGTATATTCTATTTGGAACTGGAATCTCTCTTGGTCGATATATTTGTCAATTTGTTTGATAATAGTTTTCTTTTTCGACGTACCAGAGATGGGATTGACGACAAAAACAATTTTCTTGGGGTTATTCATTACTTAATAATCAGAAAAAGTGTAGTTAAAATTGGAGAAAAAGAGGACGACATTTCTGCAAATGATAATCCATAATAAAATCACACAAACCATGTCCACACACCAAACTTTCATCTTGCATTCATAGACTTGAGAAACTTCAGTTCAAAATTGAAAGTAAGAATCTCCTAAAAACATAAGATTCATAATCATAGAAAATATGAAATACAAAGGTAATAAATTCGTGCGAATAAATGACAAAAAAAAGATAGTTTTTTCAAAAAATGATTTTTTTTAGTTTTTTTCAATGTTGTTAAGTATATTTTTCGTAACTTTGTAGCCTGTAAAAAAAATTATGCCCTTTCAAGAGGTTGCAATAAACAAAAAAACAAACTTTATTGTTGTTGTGTTGTGCATACATTACACAACAATAATTCTGGATTATCATGGGTTTATTACAAGAAAAATTTAAAAGGTATAGGGAGCCTCAGAAATATATGGAGGCTGGCATATACCCATATTTCCGTGAAATCGACAGTCATCAAGATACCGAAGTGACAATGGACGGCAAAAAAGTCTTGATGTTTGGTTCGAATTCTTATATGGGTTTAACATATGACAAGCGTATAGTAGAGGCTGCCATCAATGCCGTAAAAAAATATGGTACTGGCTGTGCAGGATCTCGCTTTTTGAATGGTACACTCGATCTTCACGTTCAACTAGAAAAGGAATTAGCCGAATTTATAGGTAAAGACGATGCATTGGTATATTCCACAGGTTTTACCGTAAATTCAGGTGTGATTTCCTGTCTGACTGGTCGAAACGATTATATATTAGGTGATGACCGAGACCATGCTTCCATAGTAGATGGCCGCCGTTTATCCGTATCTACCTTTTTCCACTATAAGCACAATGACATGGAAGATTTGGAGCGTGAACTGAAACGTTGCCGTCCTGATGCATTGAAGCTAATAGTAACCGACGGCCTTTTCTCAATGGAAGGTGACTTAGCCAAGCTTCCAGAGATAGTAGCCCTTAAAAACAAATACAATGCTTCTCTGATGGTTGATGAAGCTCATGGAATCGGCGTATTTGGCCGTCAGGGCCGTGGAACATGTGATCATTTTGGTTTGACAGACGAAGTTGATCTGATAATGGGAACATTTTCCAAGTCATTGGCTTCAATAGGCGGCTTCATCGCTGCAGACAGTGACACAATCAACTGGATTCGTCACACTTCCCGCACCTATATCTTCTCCGCCTCCAACACTCCTGCTGCAACAGCAGCCGCGCTTGAGGCACTTCACATCCTTCAGTCGGAGCCAGAGCGTCAAGAGAATCTATGGAAGATCACGAACTACGCTTTAGGCCAATTTAAGGAAGCCGGTTTTGAGATAGGTGACACAGAGAGCCCAATTATTCCTCTTTATGTACGAGATGTGTCTAAGACTTTTGAAGTGACCCGCAAGGCTTTTGAGAAAGGTATTTTCATCAACCCCGTTATACCACCAGCCTGTGCACCTCAAGACACATTAGTCCGCGTCGCTTTGATGGCCACCCATACCAAAGAGCAAGTTGACCGTTGTGTATCGGCATTATATGACAGTTTCAAAGAATTAGGAATTTTAGAATAAAATGAAGTCTCTATTCACATAATTAACAAAGCTGCCACTCTTTACAATATGTAAAGTCTGGCAGTTTTTCTTATTTTTCCAGAAGGATTATTCCTCCATAAAAGGAAGCGATATTCTTCGAACTGAAAGTTATATTTCTTCAGAACAAAGAATCCAAAGTTCACTTTACTATATAAGGTAAAAAGAGAAAAGGAAGATTATGAAAAAAGCAAGCTTATTATTAGAGGACGGCAGCCACTATGATGGTTTGTCGTTTGGTTACGATCGCAATGTTGGGGGTGAATTAGTGTTCAGTACCGGCATGAGCGGTTATCCTGAAAGTCTGACCGATCCCTCATATTCAGGTCAGTTGTTAATGCTGACTTACCCCTTGATAGGGAATTATGGTGTCCCTCCCTTAGTCCGTGAACAGAATGGTTTGTCGCGATACATGGAGAGCGGTCGTATCCATGCAGAATGCCTGATAGTGAGCGATTACAGCGAAAAATACTCACACTGGAACGGTCAGACAAGTTTATCCTCTTGGCTGAAGCAAGAGAAAATTCCTGGCATCAGCGGCATCGACACCCGTTCATTAACACAAAAGCTCCGAGAACATGGTGTCATGATGTGTAAGGTTGTGATTGAGGGTGAAGCAGACGATATTCCCCTGCCAAACTACAGTACAGTGAACTATATATCCAAAGTGTCATGCAGCGAAATCACTGTTTATCACGGAGAGATGAGCAGTGTGATGAGCAGCTCAACCAGTAATGGGGGTGTAAACACCCATCTACCCAATGACGGCAAGAAAAAAGTACTTCTTGTAGATTGTGGTGTCAAAGAGAACATTATCCGTTGCCTTCTTCGCAGAGGTGTTGATGTGGTCCGTGTACCCTGGGATTATGATTTCAGCAGCATTAGTTATGACGGTCTGTTTTTGGCAAATGGTCCCGGTGACCCAGAGACAGCCTCAGCAACAGTTGCAAACATCCGGAAAGCAATGGGATTGAAACCGGAAGTACCCATCTTCGGCATTTGCATGGGTAACCAGCTATTGGCCAAAGCCGGCGGTGCATCGACGTACAAACTGAAATATGGTCACCGTAGCCATAACCAACCAGTGCGTGAAATCGGCACGACCCGCTGTTTCATCACGAGCCAAAATCATGGATATGCCGTAGATGACAAGACCTTGGGCAAAGACTGGATCCCCTATTTCGTAAACATGAATGACGGATCGAACGAAGGTATCCGCCACACACATCACCCATGGTTTTCCGTTCAGTTTCATCCTGAAGCGAGCTCAGGTCCGACTGACACAGAATATTTGTTTGATGAATTCGTGAAGATAATGAATTGAAAAAAGAGAATCATATGAAAGAAAACACAATAAAGAAAGTACTGCTCTTGGGTTCTGGAGCATTAAAGATAGGTGAAGCCGGAGAGTTCGATTACTCCGGCAGCCAAGCATTAAAAGCCTTAAAGGAAGAAGGAATCACAACCGTACTGATAAATCCCAATATTGCTACAGTCCAGACTTCCGAAGGTGTTGCCGACCAGATTTATTTTCTTCCTGTCACCCCCTATTTTGTTGAGAAAGTGATTGTGAAGGAACGCCCTGACGGCATCTTGTTGTCATTTGGCGGCCAGACAGCCTTGAACTGTGGTGTTGCCTTATGGAAAAGAGGTATACTGTCGAACTATGGTGTCCGTGTGTTAGGAACACCCGTTCAGAGCATCATCGACACAGAAGACCGTGAGCTGTTTGTCGAAAAATTATCAGAGATAGACGTGAAGACCATCAAAAGTCATGCTTGCAACGATTTATCCTCTGTCCGCAAAGCAGCAGAAGAGCTTGGTTACCCCGTAATACTTCGTTCCGCCTACGCATTAGGTGGTTTAGGTTCTGGCTTCTGCGACAATGCAGAGGAATTGGATCATCTTGCAGAAAAAGCCTTCTCGTTCTCTCCTCAGGTATTAGTAGAGAAAAGTCTGAAGGGCTGGAAAGAAATAGAATATGAGGTAGTCCGTGACCGTTATGACAACTGCATAACTGTATGTAACATGGAAAATTTTGATCCACTAGGCATCCACACAGGTGAAAGCATTGTAGTGGCTCCATCCCAGACGTTATCAAACCTGGAATATCAGAAACTCCGTTCATTGTCGATTAAGATAGTACGTCATATCGGTATAGTAGGCGAATGCAACGTTCAATATGCGTTAGACCCTAATTCAGCTGATTACCGCGTTATCGAAGTAAACGCCCGTCTCTCAAGGTCATCGGCGTTAGCATCAAAAGCAACCGGTTACCCCTTAGCATTTGTAGCCGCCAAGTTGGGTCTTGGTTACGGACTATTTGAGCTTAAGAACTCCGTGACCCAAACGACCAGCGCATTCTTTGAGCCAGCATTAGACTATGTAGTTTGTAAAATACCTCGTTGGGACTTAGGTAAATTCCATGGCGTTGACCGCGAATTAGGCTCTTCGATGAAATCCGTCGGTGAGGTAATGGCAATTGGCCGTACCTTTGAGGAAGCAATTCAAAAAGGTCTTCGAATGATTGGCCAAGGACTTCATGGATTTATCGGTAACAAAGAGCTTCAGATTCATGACATCGACCGTGCCCTTCGTTCTCCAACAGACAACCGTGTGTTAGTGATAGAGAAAGCCCTTGAACAAGGTTACAGCATCGAAAAGATTCATGCATTAACGAAGATAGACAAATGGTTTCTCTATAAACTAGAAAATCTGGTTAAGACCTATCATGCTCTTCAACAGACGGGCACATTAAACAAGTTAAGGCGCAGCCTTCTTCTCCGTTCAAAACAAGAGGGTTTTACAGATTTTCAAGTATCCCGCGCATTAGGCCTGGAAATCAGCTTAGGCTCTCATGGTGGTTCTGATGCCGTAAGGAAATACCGTAAATCTCTCAATGTGATTCCCTACGTAAAGCAGATAGACACCTTGGCCGCAGAATACCCAGCTCAAACCAATTACCTATACCTGACCTACAATGGCATTAGCCATGACATCAGCTATGAGGAAGATCACCATTCAATCATCGTCTTAGGCTCAGGTGCATACCGCATCGGTTCTTCTGTAGAATTCGACTGGTGCGGTGTTCAGGCATTAAACACCATCCGTTCGAGCGGCTATCGATCCGTAATGATAAATTACAACCCAGAAACCGTATCTACAGACTACGACAAATGTGACCGTCTATACTTCGATGAGCTAACCTTTGAGCGTGTGATGGACATTTATGAATTAGAGACTCCTCATGGTGTGATAGTATCAACAGGTGGCCAGATACCCAACAATTTAGCAGTTCGTCTCTCCTGCCATTCAGTCCGTCTGCTTGGCACCTCGGCAGAAAGCATCGACAGCGCAGAAGACCGCGAGAAGTTCTCTGCCATGCTTTCCCGTATCGGTGTGGACCAGCCCGCCTGGCGTGCCTTAACCTCAATGTCAGACATAGATGAGTTCATCGGTGAGGTAGGTTTTCCCGTTTTAGTCCGTCCTTCCTACGTATTGTCAGGCGCCGCAATGAATGTATGTTCCAACTCCGATGAGCTATCTCGTTTTCTCCAGTTAGCCTCAAACGTGTCGAAAGAGCATCCTGTAGTAGTATCAAAATTCCATGAGCACAACAAGGAGATTGAGATGGACGCTGTAGCCCATGAAGGCGAGATTATTGCCTACGCCATCTCCGAGCACATAGAGTATGCCGGTGTACATTCTGGCGACGCGACCATCCAGTTTCCTCCTCAGAAAATCTATGTTGAAACAGTTCGTAAAATCAAGAAAGTGTCTCGTCAGATAGCCAAAGAACTAAAAATATCCGGTCCGTTCAACATCCAGTTTTTAGCAGAGGAAAACCACCTACGAGTAATCGAATGCAATCTTCGTGCCTCCCGCTCATTCCCATTCGTGTCGAAAGTATTGAAGATCAACTTGATAGATTTGGCTACAAAAATCATGCTTGGTTTACCATTTGAAAAGCCCTCTTCAAATCTTTTTGATTTAGAATATGTGGGAATAAAAGCTAGTCAGTTTTCTTTCAACCGTCTTCAGAACGCAGACCCCGTTTTGGGTGTTGACATGTCATCAACCGGTGAGGTAGGTTGCCTTGGAGATGACACGGGCACCGCCTTATTAGCCGCGATGCTTTCTGTTGGTCACCGTATTCCCCAGAAGAGCATCCTTCTATCTACAGGAACTGGCAAAGACAAGGCTTCGATGCTAAATTCTGCCCGTGAACTTGTGTCTCATGGCTACAAATTATACGCGACAGGCGGTACGAGCCGTTATCTTAGAGATAACGGCATAGTGAACACCCGTGTTTATTGGCCTTCAGAGAGTGGGAGCTATCCCCAAGCCTTAGATTTGCTTCATAATCATGAGATAGACCTTGTGGTTAATGTTCCCAAAGACCTGTCCGTAGGTGAGCTCACGAACGGTTATAAGATCCGACGAGCCTCTATCGACTTGAACATTCCCTTAATCACCAATTCCCGTTTAGCATCTGCCTTTATCCATGCATTCTGCACATATAGCATTGATGACATACCAATTAAGTCGTGGAAAGAATATAATTAATTAATTGAAGAATGAGGAATGAAGAATGAGGAATGGGGAATGAGGACGGGAAATTAAAACTAAAACCAAAATATAAAAGAATAAAAGAAACAGAAAAATGCGGATAGATATCATAAGCGTATTACCTGAGATGTTTACAGGTTTTCTAAATGAAAGCATCATAGGCCGTGCCCAGCGTGAAGGTTACGTGGAGATACATATACATAATCTTCGCGACTATACAAAGGATAAACATAAGCGAGTTGACGATTATCCATTCGGTGGCGGTAGCGGAATGATCATGCAAATCCAGCCCATCGCAGACTGCATATCCCATCTTCAATCCACGTTGTTATCGTCAAAAGGTGAAAGTTACGATGCTGTGATCTACACGAGCCCAGACGGCAATCAGTTTAATCAAGGTATGGCAAACAGGATGTCCCAGCTGCGTAACATTATTATCCTCTGCGGTCATTATAAAGGAATAGACCACCGAATCCGTGAGAAACTGATAACAGAGGAAGTGTCAATCGGTGACTATGTTCTTTCAGGTGGTGAGTTGGCCGCCGCCGTGATGACTGATGCAATAGTCCGTGTGATTCCGGGAGTACTTGGTGATTCTCAAGCCGCTCTTGACGACTGTTTTATGGATAATTTGTTGGCACCTCCCATATACACTCGTCCTGCTCATTACGATGGATTTGGAGATGTTCCGGAAATTCTCTTATGCGGTGATCCTAAAAAAATCCGTGAATGGGAAATACAAAAGGCTCTGGAACGTACCCTTGCGCTTCGTCCAGATTTGTTAGAAGAGCAGTAGTTTGTGTTATCTAATGAAAAATGAATAGTACACATTAGAAAAACTTCGAGGTTTAAACTATCATTGAGATTAACACATACTAAATGAGTTATTCAGAAAGGACAATAAAAAGGCAAAAAAGAAAATAATCATTATGCAGTATTGAAAAAAGTCAATAAGAGAGTTGAAAAAAAGGAGAAAAAGTTTGAAATTCGGCATATTATTGCTAAATTTGCAATCATCAAAAGATACGGAATCAGTTGGACGGTCTGTCGCTGGCAACTGCTAAAACACAAACAGCAGTAAGCCAGAGGAAAGTCCGGGCAGCAAAGGGCATCCCACTTCCTAATTAGAAGGAGTCCGTGAGGGTTGAGTAATGCAGAAGAAAAGAACCGCCTTGCGCAAGCGAGGTAAGGGTGAGAAGGCGGGGTAAGAGCCCACCAGCGGTATGGTGACATGCCGGCTGTGCATCTTGGGAGCTGCAAGTTCATGTATATTGGTGCTTGACATCAGTGATGTCTGATAACGGTAGCCCTTCCCAGCCAAGGGGTAGAACGCTCAAGCGATGTGGAGACACAAAGCAGATAAATGACAGACAGCTATAGTCTATCATCCTGAATCGGTGGCAGCTATAGTGACAAAACCCGGCTTACAGACCAACTGTTTCCGTTTATTATGAATTCATATACCCTCAAATTATGTTTTCCATCTTCAAGAGAATCACGGTAAGCACATTATTCTGTTATTCATTCGTGTTACCTGTGACTAGTCAGCCGACTCATTCCGAATGGACATTGCAGAATTGTATTGATTATGCCTTGAGCCATAATATCCAGCTTCAGAAATCCCAGTTATCAAAATTACAGGCTGATGCAGACTACGAGCAGTCTCGGGCTGGTCTGTGGCCAACATTATCAGCATCAACAAACCAGAATGTGTCGTGGCGTCCATTCAGTGAATCGACAGTAAACCTGAGCGGTGGCACATTTACGACTTCTTCGCGTGAAGTAAGTTATAACGGCAGTTACGGCATCAATGCGAACTGGCAGGTTTGGAATGGTGGCATCAACCGTCAAAATGTGAAACGTGCTAAACTGAACACAAAGATAGCAGAGGAGAGCATAACTCAGACAGCCAACACAATACAGGAACAAATCATCCAGTATTACGTTCAGATATTATATCAAGAAGAGGCAGTAAAGGTGAACAAGGAAATTTTAGAAAGTTCCCAAGTTCAACGTGACCGTGCTAAAGTAATGGTTGATGTCGGCAGTTTAGCCAAAGCCGACTTAGCACAGATGGAAGCACAAGTAAGCCAGGATGAATATAACGTAGTAAACTCAGAAGTGACGTTGTCGAACACTAAACTTCAGCTGAAGCAGCTTCTTGAGTTAGTGATGTTAGAAGACTTTAATGTTGCCGTACCTGTGATAGACGACAACAAAGTCCTTAGTCCCCTACCCTCCAAGCAGGAAGTATATCAACATGCGCGCAGTCACCGTCCTGAGATCAGCGAGGCAGAACTGAACATCGAATCATCAAAGATAGACTTAAACATAGCTAAACGAGGTTATTATCCTACAATAAGCCTTACAGCAGGCGTTGGTTCGAGTAACAGCAGCGCAAGCGATGATGCAATCTTCCGCCAGTTGAAAAACAATATGAACAACACATTAGGCCTGTCGGTATCGGTTCCGATCTTTGACGGCAAGCAAAACAGAACTAATGTGACCAAGGCCAAACTGGCTCAGCAGTCGAGCGAACTTGATCTTCAACATGCAGAACAAGAGCTCTATTCACAGATAGAAACCTATTGGCTGAATGCCAAGAATGCCCAACAGCAATATGTGTACTCAAAATCGAATTTGTCGAGTCAAGAGGCAAGCTGGGAGTTGCTCGACGCCCAGTTCTCCGTCGGCTTAAAAAACATCGCCGAGTTACTGACCGGTAAAAACAATCTGATTCAAGCCCGTCAGTCGCTCCTACAAGCCAAATACACCGCTTTGTTGAATATAGCCCTTCTCCGTTTTTATGAGGGATACAAGTTGGAACTGTAGAATTAACAAGTAAATGATCACTTAATAATTATTCACCAAATCCAAATAACTAAAACATCACCATAATGAAATCATTCACAAATACCAGTTTAATCGGCTTATTGCTTTTGCTGTCCGTTGGTTGTAAAGAAGAGCAGAAAGTGACTTATACAATGGCTAAAGCTGAGAAACAAAACATTTCGACGAGCATCACAGCCACGGGCACGATTGAGCCAGTGACCAAAGTTGAAGTCGGCACTCAGGTTTCGGGTATTATCAGTAAGATTTACGTAGATTATAACAGCTATGTCCGAAAAGGAGACATAATGGCCGAGTTAGACCGTACAAATCTTAATTCGGAGCTAGTTTCTGCAGAGAGCAACCTGTCTAGCGCAGTGAGTTCAGCCGCCTATCAGGAAAAAAGCGTCGATGCTGCTGCAAAGAATCTAGATTTGATTCGCAACAACTTAGAGATCTCGAATAAGGATTTGTCAATAGCGGCCAACAACCTTGAACTTGCGAAGAAGAATGTGGAATATGCTAAGAAAAACGTAGAATACACAAAAAAGGACGTTGACATCGCCCAGTCGAACATGCAGCGTTACAGCACATTATTCCAGCGTGGTCTGATTTCTGCCAACGACTATGAGCAGGCTCAGTCTCAACTGAACAATGCCCTTCAGAGCTACAACAACGCCGTTCAAAGTCTGAACAATGCCACACAGAGCCTAAACAGCTCCCAACAGAGCTTCAACTCTACCCGCACTTCCAACAATCAAGCAATAGAAAACCTGACAAAGGCTCAGCTATCGTACGACCAGACACTGAGCGAGTCATCTCAATCACGGAACCAAGTAGAAGTTCAGAAACAGAACGTATCAAAAGCCAATACGAATTTAGGTTATGCCACCATCACATCTCCCATCGACGGAATTGTGTTAAGCAAAGAAGTAGAGGAAGGCCAGACAGTAGCTGCCTCAATGACAACCCCAACCCTTTTCATCCTTGCCCAAGACCTGACCGACATGCGTGTGATAGCCAAAGTTGATGAGGCTGACATAGGCGGTGTGAAAGAGGGTCAGCGTGTGACCTTCACTGTTGACGCATTTCCAGAGGATGTGTTCCAAGGCGGTGTTACTCAAGTACGCCAGGAAGCCACGACCGAGAGTAATGTGGTTACCTACGAGGTTGTGATTTCCGCTCCTAACGACGACTTAAAGCTCAAACCCGGTTTGACCGCAAATGTAACGATATATACATTGGAAAAATTCGACGTGTTGTCAGTCCCTTCGAAAGCCTTGCGTTTCAGTCCAAACGAAACCTTACTCATGGATGGTGAGAGCATAGAAGACTGTCCTGGCATGAAAAAAGTATGGAAAAAAGAAGGTAATGTGTTTAAGGCCATCGCCGTAGAGACAGGCTCCACAAACGGCTCAAGCACAGAGATTTTATCTGGTTTGAAAGAGGGTGATGAAATCATCACCGAATTTGTTCTTCCTATGGAAGAGGTATCAGAAGAGGGTCAAGGTAATAATAACCCGTTCATGCCACGTCGTCCAAACAGGCAGCAACAGCGCGGTGGTTCCGGCGGAAATGGTGGAGGTCCTGGTGGCGGAGGCCGTTCAGGCGGTGGTCCTCGCTAACGCTCATCAGACAACTTTTTAAATTCATTATTTGTCTGATTAATATTCTTCATCGGACATGCATCAAAAAAGCCCCTACAGTTTATTTATTCATCTATACCCCAAAAGTCTAAAAAGTCAATACAAGATCCATGGATGACAAACGAAAAGTAGTGATAGAGCTTCAGAATGTGAAACGCTATTTCAAAGTCGGTAATGAAATAGTGAAAGCTCTCCGTGGTATCACATTCAAGATATATGAGGGTGAGTTTGTGACCATCCAAGGTACTTCAGGCTCTGGAAAATCCACATTGTTGAACCAGTTAGGCTGCCTAGACACCCCAACAGAAGGTGAATATTATTTAGATGGAACCCCTGTCCGTAAGATGTCGAAGTCGCAACGTGCTAAACTTCGTAACAGAAAAATCGGCTTTGTGTTCCAAAGTTACAATCTCTTGCCCAAGACCACAGCTGTTGAGAATGTTGAGCTTCCCTTGATGTACAATAAAAAATACAATGCCTCCCAACGTCGTGCCGCCGCCATCAAAGCCCTCCAGGCAGTAGGTCTGGGTGATCGTCTGGAACACAAATCCAATCAGATGTCAGGCGGACAGATGCAACGTGTTGCGATAGCCCGTGCTTTAGTAAACGACCCAGCAGTGGTCCTTGCCGACGAAGCTACAGGTAACCTTGACACACGAACCTCCTTTGAAATGCTAGTGCTATTTCAGAAACTACATGCTGAAGGTAGAACTATCATCTTCGTGACCCACAATCCAGAAATCGCCCAATATTCTTCCCGCAACATCAACCTTCGCGACGGCAAAGTACGTGAAGACACAATCAACACAAATATACTCTCTGCCGCAGATGCTTTAGCTTCATTACCTATACCACAAGATGATTAGGATTTGCATTCTTCCTTTTATGCATTCAGACGGTGTTTAGGGTTAAATACAAAATAGTAAAAGGATTAAAGGTTATAAAGATTTTTTATTATTATTGGATAGCAACAAAGACGCATACAGATAAGAATTATGAGCATATTAAATTTATTCAAGGTGGCAATCCGTGCCATCTTCAGCAATAAGTTCCGTTCATTCCTTTCAATGCTTGGCATCATCATCGGCGTTGCTGCTGTGATTATTATGATGGCTATAGGTCAGGGTTCGAAAGAGAGCGTCCGTGCCAATCTTTCGCAGATGGGCACGAACGTAATCACGATACGCCCTGGAGCTGAGACCCGTGGCGGTGTCCGTCAGGATCCTTCAGCTATGCAGACATTGAAACAGAAAGATTATGAGTTGATAGAACGTAACAAAAAATACGTAACCTACGTATCCCCTGAGGTAACATCTTCCGGTCAAGCCATTTATGGTGCAAACAACACCACCACCAGTCTATATGGTGCAGGTCTTGACTATTTGAACATCCGTCTGTGGAAGATAGAAGATGGCACATTTTTCACAGAAGATGATATACGCAAAAGTTCAAAAGTATGTGTAGTAGGTAAGACAGTAGTCAATGAGCTATTCCCAGACGGTGGTGATCCAGTCGGGAAGACCATCCGTTTCAAATCTATTCCCTTACGAATTGTAGGTATATTGAAATCGAAAGGATATAACTCATGGGGAATGGATCAGGACAACGTAATGATTTCTCCTTACACAACCGTGATGAAGCGTATATTGGCTCAGACCTATTACTCATCGATAAACTGTTCCGCAATCACCGAGGAACTAACCGACGATGCAATAGCGGAGCTGACCAACATCCTTCGTGAGTCACACGAATTGAAAGGCGAAGCAGTAGATGATTTCACAATCCGAAGTCAGCAGGAGATGATGGAAACGATGTCATCCACAATGGACACCATCACCATCATCTTAGTAGTAGCCGCCGCATTCTCCTTGCTAGTAGCCGGCATCGGCATTATGAATATCATGCTTGTATCAGTGACTGAGCGAACAAAAGAGATTGGTCTTCGCATGTCTGTAGGTGCCAGGGGGTTAGATATCAGTAATCAGTTTCTGATTGAATCAATACTAATAAGTCTGACAGGCGGTGTCTTAGGTGTGTTAGTTGGTTGGTTAGGAACACTGTTATGCTCATCGTTTGGATTGCCTGCAACTATTCCTCTTTGGTCGATACTCGTATCGTTTGCGGTGTGTACGTTGATAGGTGTTGGCTTTGGCTATTTCCCAGCTCAGAAAGCCGCCCGCATGGATCCGATAGAAGCCATCCGCTACGAGTAATCAGAACGGTCGTCTGAAATCACATCCCTCATTCCATCTAGAGCAACCGAATGCTGTTCTTCCTTTAATTATATGCCCAATTCCACAAACGGGACATTTCAGACCGACCCATTCATCATTAACAGCCTGATAACCTGTGCTATTAGAGTCGTTAGCTAAAGTGGTGGTTTCATTGTTTTGACTACCATTATTTGTATTTATCCCTTTGTCATCCGTATTGAGGGCCACTTTATTGTTGTTCTGGTTTTTACCCTCAGTTTTCTTCTTCGTATTTTTAGCTCTTGGCTGGAATCCCGCTACACTGTTATTGCCACCGTTATTCTTTCTGGCTTGTGTGTTTTTTTCTTTTTTTTGTTTACTTTCCCTATCTTCAGGTGCTGAATCAATCTTTCTGTTTGAGTTATCCATCATGACATTATGCACAATGGCTGCGACCATTTGTTTCAGCTCATCAATAAAAAGCGTGACATCGTATTTTCCTTTTTCTATCTCCCTTAGCTTCTTCTCCCACAGCCCGGTCAGTTCTGCACTTTTAAGAAGTTCCTCGTTAATAATATGTATGAGCTGAACTCCAGTAACTGTTGGTATAATTCTTTTCTTATCCCTTTTGATATATTTTCTTTTGAAAAGAGTCTCGATAATGGCCGCTCTTGTTGACGGCCTTCCTATTCCGTTTTCCTTCATTGCTTCTCTAAGCTCCTCATTATCTACAGTTTTTCCTGCCGTCTCCATAGCTCTCAAAAGCGTAGCTTCAGTATAGTATGCCGGTGGTTGAGTCATTTTCTCCACCAGCTGTGGAACATGTGGGCCGCTTTCTCCTTTGACAAATGGAGGCAAATTCAACTCCTTGTTATCCTGCCCCTTCTGCTCGTTTTCGTTGGATTCCGTATTAACATTTTTCGGATAAACTACCCTCCACCCAGGTTTGAGAATTCGTTTTCCTGTAGCTTTGAATTCCACATTCCCCGCTTGTCCTAAAACCGTAGTCTGCTGAAACTCACAATCTCGATAGAAAACCGCAATGAATGCCCTCGCAATGAGGTCGTACACCTTTTTCTCCATATCTGAGAGATACACAGCAGGTTGTCCAGTTGGAATAATGGCATGATGATCGGTAACTTTGGATGAGTCGAACACCTTCTTTCTTTTCAGCAGCTTATTTGTCAGCAATGATTCTGTCAGTTGCTCATATCCTCTCAATCCTTTAAGGATGGCCGGACATTGCGGGAAGATATCATCACTAAGGAAAGTTGTATCAACCCTAGGGTAAGTAGTGTATTTCTTTTCGTATAGTCCCTGAATAAGGTTGAGCGTGAGGTCTGCAGAGAATCCGAATTTCTTATTACAATCCACCTGCAGAGATGTAAGGTCGTAGAGTTTAGGAGGTGCTTCCGTCCCATCCTTCACAGCAACAGATGTGATTTCAAAAGACTCGTTTCTGACAACTTCCAGCGCGTTTAGTGCCTCGTCTTTAGATATGAACTTTCCTTTAGTAGCCTGGAAAGGAACTTCACGATAAATCGTAGAAAGAACCCAATAAGGTTCAGGCTTAAAATTTAAAATTTCTTCGAATCTTCTGACAATCAGTGCCAGCGTTGGAGTTTGTACTCTTCCGATTGACAAAACTTGGCCATTCCCCCCGTATTTCAATGAATAAAGCCTTGTGCAATTCATCCCGAGTAACCAGTCTCCAATGGCTCTACTCAGTCCCGCCATATAGAGGTTCTGATAATCCTGTTGCGGCTTGAGTTTTTGAAATCCCTCTCTAATCGCCTCATCAGTCATAGATGAAATCCAAAGCCTTTTAACAGGACATTTTACCCCCGCTTTCTGCATGACCCATCTCTGAATGAGTTCTCCTTCCTGCCCGGCATCTCCACAATTAATGATACAGTCAGCCTTAGACATAATGGTTTTAATAACCTGAAACTGCTTAACAATCCCTTCATCATCCTTGAGCTTAATTCCAAATCTCGGTGGAATCATAGGGAGTGCGGTAAACGACCATTTTTTCCACGCATCCGTGTAATCCCCAGGAGCTTTCAATTCACAAAGATGTCCAAATGTCCACGTGACCTGATAGCCATTTCCCTCATAGAATCCGTTCTTTGGCTGTAATGCTCCAATGATTTGGGCAATATCTTTAGCCACGCTTGGTTTTTCAGCGATACAGACAATCATTATAATTAACAATTGATAATTAGAATATAAATGATAATAAAAGCCGTTTTAGCATATTGTTTCTAAAACGGCTTATCATATACCATCAGAAGAATCATTCAAGCAGAAGGGATGTGATAAGCATATCATCGTTAATGATAGCCGTACCTTTGAAAGTCTTAGAAGTCTCGTCGTCGAGTGCAGATTTGTTAGGCTTGTTCATCTCCTCTTGCAGAGTGAAGGAAACATTATAAATTGGGTCACTTCCCTCAAATGCAGTCATTTTCTTAACAAACATATCAGTCACATCAAATGTTATCGTTCTTCCAGGCACCTCATACATGTGTCGAATATATACTCCGACATCCTTCTGTGAACAAGGCTTTTTTCCAAGATATGAAGACATGTTTTTAGCGACAGTAGATTTTGCGAGTGTGGTGTCGTTATTTTCAAGAGCTTTGAAATGTTTTAGAATGATTTCTTTAGCGCCTTCCTCTTCAGCTTCGGTCAGTGGTACAGCATCGAGTTTAGCAAGATTTTGCCTGGCATTCTCGATATAAGCTCCATCTGGATACTGGTCGAGATATTCCTGATATGCCTCAACCGTGTTTAGCTCCTGTTTTTCAAAAAAAGTGATAGAGTCGAGCTTAGCAATCGCTCTCAGGAAAAAGAATCCTTCCTCCTTGTATTCAAAGAGATATTTCTCAACAGCATCTTTCTGCGACCCACCTTCTTCCACCTTCTGCCATAACTTAGCCTCTTTTTCCAATCTTCCCTTAAGTGTTTTAACATCAAAAGCATGTTCACCTTTCGGAAATTCATCAGCATATCTCTGCAGAGCTCCATCGAGAGAGTCAGGCTCATTTGTGTCTCTGTATTGGCAAATGAGATCCCAAGACTGTTCTTCAGTAAGTCCGGACTTAATCATATCCGCCTTAGTTTTCCGCAACAGAAAGAATGTCACAGTAGCCACAATTGCAATAAGAGTTAAAACAACACCCCATTTGATAATTTTTCTTCTTTTAATTTTTTTCAAATCCACCGCTTCACCACAATGTGGACAGTGAGTAGCATCTTTCTGAAAGAATTTTCCACAATGTTGACATTTCATTTTATCAGCCATAGAAACAAAAATTTATCTAAAATAATCGTAAAAATCCAAATTGGCAAAATACACGAAGACGAGAATGCAGAAGACGATATGACAGTGATAGGATTTGATAGTGAACAAAAATGCTCCAACCAAATTGAAACCTGCAAAAATTATTATTTCATTTTCATTGAAAAATCATTTAAAAGACTCATCGAATTGTTCGGTAGTTTGTTGCTGTACCGATTGTTCAATATCTCCTTCATTGCTGTTTTCCTGATTTGATATTTCGGATTCATTCTCAGCATTCAAATCAATGAGCTCAATCTCATCCTCTTCATCTTGCAGATATTCCTGTGGATCATTAATCGGATAGTCATCGTTATTATAGTTGGTTGCAACTTCCTCAAATTTAGACTCATCTTCCGACACGACATCCGTCTCGACCACGACTGGTTTAGGAGTCTCCACCTGCACATTGTCTTTTTTATCATTCTTGTTGCTCATCTCTTCCTGTTCAGCTCTGATATTAGACTCTCTTTTGGGAGAGAGGGGGTAATCGTATTGGAATGAAGCATATACAGCAACAATAGAAATGACCATAAAAAAAGCGGTAAACCCAGTCCTGAGAGGATTTCTGGGCTTAGTGGCAGCCGCCACAGCAATATAAACAAGAGAAACAGCAAGCCATGCCAAAGTAACGACAGTGATTCCGTACATCCAAAGCTTCAATGTAGTGACAATAATTACGGCAAAAGCAATCATTAATCCCGCATCAGCGAAGCCAGATCTTTCCGGATGTTGCTGATAGTATTTTGTAGCCATATCGGACTTAAAAAACTTTAAAACGAAAATATCATGCAAATTTACAAAAAAGTTTTGTTATTCCGTTTTAAAAGCGAAAAAAAAATGCTATCTTTGCGTTAATTTCTCCAAAAGTGAAGTAAGATAACTGAGATTTATTTATAACGAATTGCAAATGACCCAATTACGCAACATATACTTGATATTAACAATTTTATTGTTGGGTTTAAGTTGTAAGAAAACGCACCATATTGAGCTATGTTCATACAGTGGTTCAGACAGTCTGACATATCAAGACCCACAAGCCCACTGTCATATAGACTTGATTTCAGAGGTTCGTCTGTCACAACTGAAGTGTGAGTCAGATGAAGTCACAGAGCAACGCATTGCAAAAAACATAAACAACTTTATTATCAACGGAATAGCAAGTGATTACAAAGATGAACCAGCCGACAGCATTGTAAGTCACATAGTTAAGAACAATAT
>JAEEOB010000192.1 GCA_016284045.1 Bacteroidaceae bacterium | reverse complement strand
CTTTTCGTTGAGATAAAATACAAAGTATTATGATTTATCATAAAATCTTTCCAATCTTGGTTCATTAAAAATACTTCGTAAAAATTCGTACAGATTCGTTGTAGAAAAAATAATTCATTGTATCAATCCTTTTCGTTGAGATAAAATACAAAGTATTATGATTTATCATAAAATCTTTCCAATCTTCGTTCATTAAAAATACTTTCGTAAAAATTCGTACAGATTCGTTGTAGAAAAAATAATTCATTGTATCAATCCTTTTCGTTGAGATAAAATACAAAGTATTATGATTTATCATAAAAATCTTTTCAATCTTGGTTCATTAAAAATATCTTCGTAAAAATTCGTACAGATTCGTTGTAGAAAAAAATAATTCGTTGTAAAATAAATTTTACCATTATGAGAAAAATCTTATTTTTTGTCGCTGCGTGCATTTTTTGTGCTTCATGCGACCAGGAGAAAGCAAATAAAGATCAGCTGACAATCGATTCACTCAAGACCGTGAACAAACAGTTGAAGCAAGGATATGACGACCTCCTCGCCGACATCAATGAGGTCAACATAGGCTTCCAACGAATTGCGCAGGCGGAGGAGCGTATCAACACAACCTCACTACAGCTCAACGGTGAGACCAAAGCCGCTGCCCCTACACAGGACATCAGAGAAAACATGGAGTTTATCATTCAGACCCTTGAGGATAACAAAGCCAAAATAGCGGCACTTGAAAGCAAGCTCAACGACTCAGAGTACAGCTCTAAGCAGTTGTTGACTATGGTCAACACCCTCAAGCAACAGATGGAGGACAAGCAGCATGAGGTTCAGTCTCTTAAAAATGAGCTCCAGCAGAAAAATGTCCAGATTGGCAAGATGGGAGACAAAATCGACCAGCTGGCAGAAGAGAACAAAAATGTCAAGGACGAGAACGAGAAAGTGAAGCAGGAGAATGTGGATGTGAAAAACGAGAACCAGGCGGTAAAGGTCGAGAATGAGAAGGTGAAGCAGGAAAATGAGACTGTCAAGAATGAGAACCAGACAGTTAAAGAGGAAAATAAGAATATCAAGGACGAGAACGAGAAGGTCAAAAAGGAAAACCAGGAGAAGGAACAGGTGTTACAGAATCAGGACGTACAGATCAACACAGCTTATTATGTCTTCGGCACGAAAAAAGAGCTTAAGGAGCATAACATCCTCGCTGAGGGAGAAATCCTGTCTAAAGCGAACTTCGACAAAGGCTATTTCACGAAAATCGACATACGAAACACCACTACAATCAAGTTGTACTCAAAATCGGCTAATCTCCTCTCTAAGCATCCTGCTGGTTCATATACGATGCTCAAAGACCCGGCTGGAGAACTCACTCTCAAAATCAACAGCCCGGCTGAATTCTGGTCTCTTACCAAATACCTTGTCATCCGAGTCAAATAATTTGCAGGGATTGTACACTATTCACTTTTCACTATTCACTTAAAAATGCAAAACATCAAGTCATTAATAATCACTTTCTTCCTTTCCGCTTTATCCGTTGTCCCTCTTTCTGCACAGAACCCCGACCATACGGATAAAGCACAGCAAGAGTGGCTCCCAACAGGGGAATGGCCGTTTGTTCGGCGCCGTTTCGAGCCTGCCACCATCGTCACTGGTTTCATCAACAAGAAGAAGACCATCTATCCATGTAATATCCATATCGGTAACCAGACCCTCATGTACGTGCTCAACGACACGCTCATGAAAGCCAGTCCGGGTAATGTCAACTATGTGGAGTTCCGCGACGGTGACAAATATGTGGCGATGGGAAACACCTTCGCAAAGGTCGTCAGGGAAGACTCCGTCGGACGTGTGCTCATGGTCAGGCTCATCGATATGGAGAAATTCAAGGGAAGCGAGAAGGATGCCAGCCACATGGGGTCATTCACTGTAGGAGGAGATTTCGGATCCCTCTCTATCGATTTCAGTGGGTCATACATCGTCAATCCGGAGGAAGAGCCGCTGCCGACTATCGACACCTATTTTATTAACTACAACAAGGAGATCTTTGAAGTCACAGACAAGAACATCCTCCAGCGCATCAGACCTGAGAGAAAAAAGGAATTCAAGGCATTCACACGGTCTGCTGAGATTATCTCACGTAACGAGGCGTCAGTTCTGAAAATCTGGGACACCTTCTTCGTCAACTATTAGCTTTCATATAGGCCGCAGTTGTCTGCGGCAAAAAGCCTCTCTGAATTCTCCTGACCCTTTGATTCCCCACGGGAGAGGTAGGCGGGGCCTCGTGTCCCGCAAAATCCGCCGGCGAAGCACGGCTTCATGCCCTGAAAAAAAATCATCATTCATAGAATCCATGACCAAAAAAGAAATCACTTTCGACCGCTTCATACGAATCCTGTTCGGACTCGCACTCTGTGTCGTTGTTTATTTCCTCCTGCGTAAGCTGAGCGGTGTGCTTATGCCATTCATCGTAGCATGGCTCATTGCGTATATGCTCAATCCTTTTGTCAAGTTTGTCCAGAACAAATGCAAGATACGGCATCGCTGGCTCGCTATCGTCATCACTTTCATCCTCTTCGTCGTCGTTGTGGGAGGGCTCTGCTGGATGATCATACCGGCGGTCATCAACGAAATCGCGATGCTCAAGGACATTGTCGTCAAATACGTGAAGGATAACAATCTTCCTGACCTCTTCACGGAGTATATCATGCCGTATATCACATCAACAGAAGATGTCGGTGAGTATTTTTCCGTAAGCGACCTCACAACATTCCTCGACACCATGCTGCCTAAGATCTTCTCTCTCATCTCATCGTCTATCAGTGCGGTATGGGGAGCGGTCATGTTCTTCATCACATTCATTTACCTCTTTTATATTTTGATGGACTACGAGAAGATGACAACGGAATACATCAAGTTCGTACCTAAAGGAAAACGGGCGTTCGTCCAGGGGCTTGTCTCCGATGTGGAGGAGGGTATGAACAGCTATTTCCGCGGACAGTCGCTCGTCGCACTCTGCGTCGGCATCCTCTTCTCCATCGGATTCCTCATCATCGGATTCCCCATGGCGATTCCACTCGGAATCTTCATCGGTTTCCTCAACCTCGTGCCCTATCTGCAGATTGTCGGTTTCATCCCGACCATCATCCTTTCGTTGCTCAAGGCTTACGAGACCAACCAGAATTTCTGGGGGATACTCGTCCCTGCGCTCATCGTTTTCGTTGTGGTACAGGTGATCCAGGACGGATTCCTCGTGCCTAAGATAATGGGTAACGTCACGGGGCTCAACGGAGCGGTCATCCTCCTCTCTCTCTCAATCTGGGGAGTGCTACTGGGATTCACAGGACTCATCATCGCACTGCCCCTAACCACGCTCCTCATATCCTACTACAAGCGTTTCGTCATCGGTATCAACGAAAATGAGCCGGAAACCCCGCCGCTTGAATCCGTTTCCGAAATTACCGACAGCGAATAGCCGAGGAAATTGAAGGGCTTTCATGTATGCCGCAGTTGTCTGCGGCTTATTAGCTGAATGTGAAAATCCGTTACTTTCATGTATGCCGCAGTTGTCTGCGGCTTAAGCCTTTTCTGAATTGTTCTGCCCGTCTGAATCCCCACTGGAGAGGTAGGCGGGGCCTCGTGTCCCGCAGTAATCGGCCGGCGGAGCACGGCCTATCATCATTAGCACCGGCAACTCGTCAGCATCATCTTCCCTTATCCATGTAACCACCCTGAAAATTTTTGCAACAATTTTACATAAATCTTCCCCTTTTTTTCCGTAACTTTGCAAAATGATAATCTTTAATCGTAAATTATTAATCTTCATAATAAAAAATCCAATTAACTAAATAAAATCTTTCAATCATAATTCTTTCAATCATAAATCTTTAAATCGTAAATCTTTAAATCGTAAATCTTTAAATCATAAATAATAATCATGAACCGAAAACTAACCGCATTTCTTTCTGCTTTCTTCCTGGCGGCAGCGGCTTTCGCCCAATTTGGCGTTACCTCACCGCTCCATGTCGAAGGCAAGTATTTTGTTGACCCCCACGGCAACAAAGTGGTGCTCCACGGAGTCATGGACACCCCAAGCCCCTATTTCAACAGCTGGAGATGGGGACGCGAATGTACATCGTCAACCATCAGTCCATGCATCGCTTATTTCAACAAGCTCTTCACCGCCATCACAGACACCACGAGCGGGGCGTACTGCAACCTCTTCCGACTGCACCTCGACCCATGCTGGACAAACGATCCGAATAAGCAGGCCACCAACGGTGGAGGGGAGAACGACATCAGCCGATTCTCTGCCACGCGTCTGAGAACTTACCTGCGTTCACTCTATTTCCGTATTGCCAAAAACGCTATCGGAAAAGGGCTTTATGTCATCCTCCGGCCGCCAGGAGTGTTCCCCGAGACGGTCAAGGTGGGCGACGAGTACAACGAATACCTCAAGACCGTCTGGGATATCGTCTCACAGAACGACTCCATCAAGAAATACTCCGGACAGATCATGATTGAGCTGGGTAACGAGCCGGTCAACCTCAAGGCTGCCAACGGGACAGACAGCGACAAAGCTTTGTTTGACTTCTTCCAGCCGATCGTCGATAAAATCCGTGAGAACGGGTTTACCGGGATCATCCTGGTGCCGGGCACCGGATGGCAGTCCAACTACCGGCCCTACGCCAAATATCCCATCCAGGACGACAACTACGGATATGCTGTGCACGATTATGTGGGATGGTACGGAACCGACGATAAAAACTACAACAAGAACACGTCAATCCAGAACTTCCAGGATGCAGTGCCTGTGGTCACATCAAAGCCTATCGTCATCACGGAGGTGGACTGGAGCCCGCAAAATGAAGGTACCGGACACTACAACGAACATGGCGACTGGGTGCTCAGCAACTACGGTACTTGGGCCACGGGAACCACATCCAAGTGGGGGAGTGCATTCAAGGCGGTACTCGACCACTTCGGAAACATCAGCATGACGCTCACAGGCACTGGCGACTTCATCGACATCGACGAGTATATCAATAATAAGAAGGTGGTGCCGGCGTTCGAAAAGGCCATGCAGGAAGACGGATATGCCGACGCCTACGAGGCTTCCAGCGGCGCTTGCTTCAAGTGGTACAAGGAATATGCGCATAAGGACTACTCACGTCCCGATTTCGAGGGCAAATACACGGCGGACAACGGATTCGGAGGATTCACCAACCCGCTTATCAACGCCGACTTCCCGGATCCCGACATCATACTGGTTAACGACACGTACTACCTGGCAACAACGACCATGCACCACTTCCCGGGGGCTACCATCCTGAAGTCGAAAGACCTCGTAAACTGGGAATACTGTGCCAACCCGCTGCAGCAGATCGCCAACGACGACGCATATAACCTGCTCAACAACTTCAGCCGCTATTCTGGCGGGCAGTGGGCTCCCTCGCTGCAGTATCATAACGGCAAGTTCTACCTCAATTTCATTGCTTTCGGACGCGACGGATTCGACGACGGTGGCGACTGGATCCTCTCTGCCACCAATCCGGAAGGTGAATGGACCATGAGGAAGCTCAACGGATTCTACTACGATGCCGGATTCCTCTTCGACGACAACCGCGACCACCTCCACGGACTCGGACCCAACGGCGAGGAGAACGGCGACGGATATCTCTATGTGGCGGCGGGTATCGACCACATCACCGTACATAAGCTCAACGCATCTACCTTCCAGGAAATATCCAGCAAGGAGGTCATCACCGTCGGAAACGGATGCGAGGGATCGCACATGTACCATATCGGTGACTACTATTATATCTATGCCACTTACGGAGGAACAGAAGGATCGCAGACCATCTTCCGCGCCACCGACCCGATGGGACCTTACGAGGAGCACAACGGCAGGGTATTTGCCAACCAGCGTATCCATCAGGGCGGCATCGTTCAGACGCAGACAGGAGAGTGGTGGACCATTCTCTTCAAGGATGCAGGCACCATCGGACGGATCCCGTACCTGGAGCCAATCACATGGAAGGACGGATGGCCTACGATCGGCAATGCCGGAAGGGATGTCAGTGAGCAGGGAAAAGCCTACAAGAAACCGAATGTGGGCAAGACTTATCCGAAGACTTATCTTCCCACAAACGACACCTTCACCGACGCAACGCTCGGAATGCAGTGGCAGTGGAACCACAACCCCGACAACGAGGCGTGGTCGCTCTTCGAAAACCCGGGTAACCTCCGTCTCCATACCGTCACCATCACAGACAACCTCAAGCAGGCGCGCAACATGCTCACTCAGCGAATCTTCGGATACAACATTGCCAACACGCAGGGTAGTCAGTATGCCGACAGCTACGGTACCGTCTCCATCGACACGAAGGGAATGCAGGAGGGAGACATCGCAGGACTTTGCGTCTTCCAGGATCCTTATGGCTATATTGCCGTGAAGGTTATCAACGGACAGAAGTATATTGTGCAGTACAGAAGCGAATACGACTCCACTCAGCCACAGGAGGCTATCAGCGACACGCCGCTCGAGTTCACCGACGGAGAGAAAGTGTATCTCCGTGCCATCGTCAACTTCGGAACCAACAAGGCGAATTTCTACTACTCCACCGACAATGTGAGCTGGACGAAGTTCGGTAACGAGATGACCATGCGCTATATACTATCGGTATTTGTGGGAAACCGCTTTGGAATCTTCAACTACTCAACCAAGCAGCTTGGTGGATATGTTGATATAGACTGGTTCTCTACGGAGAAAATCTTCACAGAAGACCGATTCTATGGAGAGGGTGTGCTCAACTCATTCTCCATCGAGGACCTTACCATCGCATCCCTCGAGGCGAAGACAGAATACACCGTCGTGCCAGGGACATCCACAAATATTGAGATGAAGGCCAAATTCCAGTCAGGAAACACATCCAACGTGGCATCTCAGTGTGCATATCAGGTGGAGAACCCGAATCTGCTCAGCATTGTGGGAGGTAAACTTATCGGGCAGACCGAGGGCACTACCAACGTCACTGCCACCTACACCGATGTGCTCGGTAATCAGCAGACGGTCGAGTTTAAGGTCAATGTGGCTATCTTCCCGCTCGTCGAAGGTGCGCTCAATCCTTCTATCTATGGAAATGGTACGTTCAAGCAGTCAACTGCATCGCTCACTACAGCAAAAGGCGGCTTCGGCGGATGGGAATACAGCAGCGGTATTGACATCAGCCAGTACGACAAGCTCGTCATCAAGCTCAGACGCGCGCCTACCAACAAACCGGAGTTCCGTCTGTACGACGAGAACAACTTCTCATCGAGAGCATACTACAGTTTCGATATCGGTTCGAAGAAGACTATCGAAATTCCGCTCAAAGACCTCGTAAGGGTTGATGGAACACCGCTCGACCTCACACACATCTTTATCGCCGGTTTCCTCACACAAGGTGTCACTGCACTCTACATCAGCGACATTCACCTCGAGAAAGAGCTCTCCTTCGATGTCAACGGCGACGGAGTGGTCAACATCTCCGATGTCGTGGCTGTCATCAACCAGATGGCAGGAGTCATGCAGTACCCCAAAGCGGATGTCAATGGCGACAATGCCGTCAATATCTCCGATGTCGTCGCTGTCATCAACGCTATTGCTGGACAGTCTGAAGAGTAGAAGATCGCTTTGAGGACAAGCGTTCTCGCTCAAATGCCGTCAATGGGGCAACCCGACCGGATTCCCCCTTAGATTCTCAAAAGGATGCGAACAACTGTTCGCATCCTTTTGTGTTCCCCATTGCTCCCATCATTCCCATCATTCTCATTGCTCCCATCATTCTCATCATTCCCATAGTTCCCATCATTCCCATCGGCTTTCATGTATGCCGCAATTGTCTGCGGCTTATTAGCTGAATGTAAAAATCCGTTGCTTTCATGTATGCCGCAGTTGTCTGCGGCGTTTTCTCGTTTCGGTTTTATGTAGGAGAAGTATGTCTGTTCTCGTGTCTTGCAATAATCCTCAAAGCAATTGGCTCTCTCCCTCCAAATAAACTGGGCGTTGCAATTCTCATGCAACGCCCAGTCTCGTAATATTTATGGTTTACCAAAGATCTGCCCAACGTTCTGGAGCACGGTTACCGCCACCGCCATTTCCCTGGCCATGACCAGCGTAAGGATCCTGATCCTCTTCGTCAAGATATTCACCTACTGTAGATGGAAAACCTTCTTCATCTACAGGGGCACCGCCAACCTCACGGCTCTGACATAGCATTCCGCTCACTTTGCTGTCGATTAGCTTCAGCATTGGGGTTTTATATTCTTTTTTCATTATCCTTTCCTCCTTTCTTATTTAACATAAATTTTCTTGCCGTTCTGGATATAGATTCCCTTGCTCAGACCTTCCATACTGTCACCCATATACTGGCCGTTCATGTTATAGACGCCCTTAATATATGTTGGCTGCTCAATGCTGTCATCATCGATGTGGATAATCATTGTGGCCTCATCGCTCCACAAAGGTGCATTAAATCCATACTGACTGTTGGTTGTGTAGTTCTTGACAGATGCGTTGCCGAAATCGTCACCGGCATTCAGCTTAATCTTCCATTGAGCTGGATTCTCAAGGTCTTTTGCATCAACAAAGTCACTGTTTGTACGCTCTTCTATGCTCTGACGAGCGGTGATGAAGTTTGGACAGATGATTCCAGTTTCGTTGTTCCAGTTGAATTTACCCGTTTCTGCGGCCTTGCAATACCAGAAAGCGGCTTTCTGCTTTTCGGAGTCCCAACCAAGGAAGTAGCTGTATTGTGGCATTCTCGATACGTAGAATGTGCCCACAAATGAATAGCAGAAGTCTGATGATATTGAAGCTGACATCGACTGCTTATGATATGTAAAGGTGTCAGTCGATTTGTACGTGAATTCCGATGCGTCTGCGCTTGTAAACGTTGCTTCATCTTTAACACTCTCGGCACCTGTTTCGTTGTTAACTACGTAGGCTGGAACAGTGTAGATTCCTTTGTAAATGAGTTCTTTCAAGTCTGAACCCTCCAATTCTCCAGATGCCTTGATACGATTGTAAAGTGCGTTGTCTGCGGAATTCTGGTCGTTTTCTGAGAAGTAGATGTCAAACTGGCGCTTGTAATTTCCATTTGTATCTGGCTGCATGTTAGGACGGATCAGATAAGGAACTCCTGCATGTAACACAATGTCGTCGTCTGCTACACCGCCTTTCTCGTCAGATATCACACCGTGAACCTGACCGTCTGC
>JAEEOB010000191.1 GCA_016284045.1 Bacteroidaceae bacterium | reverse complement strand
GTTGCAATGTCGGTGCATCAGCTCCTTGGGAATACGGCGGTTATTATGCTTGGGGTGAGACGGAGGAAAAGGATTATTACGACTGGAGCACCTACATTCACTGCGACGGCAGTAGGGATACTTGTCATAACCTCGGCAGTGACATCGCCGGTACCCAGTACGACGTCGCCCACGTGAAATGGGGTGGCAAGTGGCGTATGCCAAGCCTTGATCAAATTGACCTTCTTTTAAAATGCACCAGCGAATGGACGGAGGTCAATGGCATAAAGGGTCGAAAGTTCACAGCTGCCAATGGCGGTTCAATCTTCCTGCCCGCTGCGGGCTACCGCTGGGATGACTACACGGACAATGTCGGCAGTAACGGCTACTACTGGTCGTCCACGCAGAACCCGAACCACTCCTACTACGCATACTTCCTCTACTTCTACAGCGGCAACACGTACTGGAGCTACTACAGCCGTTACTACGGTCACTCGGTTCGCCCTGTCACAGAATAATCGTGCAAACGAATACAGATCCAAGCTTGCTTGAGCTCTGTTGAGTGCAGCCGATTATCGGCGAAGTCAATAGTAGGAGCAAAGCGACGTGTTAATTTATTGAATTATTTAATTTATTCGGGCGAAGCCCGTCATAACCGCGCGAAGCGCGGAAAATTTTCCAAAAATGTCAGATGTTAAGTCCATATTGTCAGAAGAGGCAGGAAATCGATATGTCATTCATCTTCATAAGGAAGGCCTGTTTTACGTTGCATACGAGCTCAACCATTATGAGCCGGCGTCTCCGAACGTCGGGCATCACAAACTCCCCTGAATCGTACATCCACAGCTATTGCAACATCAAACTAACTAACAGCTTCTATATAACAAATTTAGCCGTTTTTTTCATGTTCCCACATCTCACTTAATCAATCTCCATATTTTCATGATTAGTGGAATTCGTGTTCAAAATAATTCTCCAAATTCCTGTAATTCCTGTAAAAAACTATTTCGTAAAAATTCGTTGTGAAAAATAATTACTAAAATAATTCTATTAATTCCTGTAACTCCTGTAAAAAAATAAATGTGAAACTATCTGTCCGTCTCATCACCAAATGTAAATACACTTTTCACTGTTCACTTTTCACTTAAAAAATCAATGAATTCCTGTAAAAACTAAATCCTTGTTTATCTGATAATTAACTGATTCCCGTTCATCCGTTGCATATACTGTTGAACAATTGACTTCGTCTGCATCTCCATCATACGCAATGTGTCCGCTGGCATGCTTTCTTTAATGTCATGTTGCAATAAAGAGTCTGTCCGGTAGTTGAAAGCATTAGTCACGTGTTTCCCGTCGAAATCAATCACGTATGTGCCATACACAAACTGATACGACTCCGAACCGGGTATCCAGTGGATGGCGAATGTCTTGTCTGCTGGAGTGTTGAGAATGTCCTGACCGAAGGCGATATAGGGTTGGTCGTAATGAAGATAAGAAAGCACGGTGGGCATGATGTCGGTCTGCTCAACCACTTTCTCTCTGTCGTAGCCTCGTAACGAAGGGTCGCCCGGAGCATAGAATATGATGGGAACAGCAAAATGACCGAGTGAAGTACGGTAGAACGGGTCTATATTATGACTCGTGTGGTCTGCCGTAATAACAAATAGGGTGTTGTTAAACCACGCCTGACGCGAGGCTTTCTCGAAAAAACGGCGGATGGCATGGTCGGTATAGGCGATGCATTCCTGAAGAGGATCCTCACCTTGAGGGAACACACCCTTGTAACGGTCGGGAAGGGAGAACGGGGTGTGCGACGAGGCAGTGAACAATGCGGTCATGAACGGTTCTTTCATCTTGCTCATGCAGTCGCAGTAATACTGCATGAACTCCTCGTCCCATATCGCCCACGTGCCGTCGAAATCACCGTCACCGTTGTAGTTCGGGTCTTCGTTGTATTCTGTACGGCCGTAATACTCCTGAAAACCGGTGCTGTTGGCGAATGCCTCAAAACCCATCGAACCGTTCATCGCCCCATGGAAGAAAGCGGAGTGATAACCTTTGTTCGTGCTCAGCTCACGAGCGAGACCAGAGAAGTCGTTCAGGGAGGCGGGGGTCAAAAACAGGGGCTCAACAAAATTCGGTATGCCCGACAGAACGCTTGGCATGCCTTCGATGCTTTTCAGACCGTTTGCGTAGGAGTATTCGTAGGTCTGGGCACTTGACGTGATCAGGGAGTCTAAATAAGGGGTGAAACCAGGGTAACCCTCTGCACGCAGATGCTTGTTGTAAAAACCAAAATGCTGCTTGCCGTAGCTCTCTACTATCAGAACCACAACGTTCATCGGCTTGAACGAAAGACTGTCGGTTGGCTCATGCACGGGATTGAAGTAGGTGAGGGCTTCAGAGTCGGGCATATAGTCGGGAGTGACAAAGGGTTTTTTGTTGAATGTACGGATGGCGGCAAAAGGCGTGTTCAGCACAATGCCTGTCTCACTGGGATTATCTGCATACTGATTGGCGTTGCTCAGCGTAATCGGACGGGTGGCGGTGGTGAAACCGCCGCGCATGCCGGCGATGCAGAGCGGGATGACAACGCACAGAGCTATTGCGTTACTCACGTAATACGACAGCAGATGATGCGCAGGATTGCGGCGCGGACGGCGGAACAGACGGTAAAACATCACCCACATCAATATTCCTGCCAACAGAAGATACCAGTTGTCCAGAACCTGCTTCCAAAGGATGTTTGCCATATTCCCCGCACCTTCATGGCTGAACTCCTTCAACACCGACAATGTCGTCTGCTTACCAGTATATTGGAAATAAACGCAGTCAATGAGGTTTGTCGTCACGCACAGGCTGTTGATAATCGTATAAATCCAACGGACAACAGAATAATAGCCGCGACGCTCCTTCCAGTGTAGTGGAAGTAGAAACAGCAGGATAATGACTAAGTTTGTATAAAGTATGGCTGATGTGTCGAATATCAGACCTGCGCCGAAAAGCTCCATCAGATGACCGAATTCGATATCCGAATAGGTGTGGTAGTTGTTCAGGTAGAAAAGCAGACGGCAAATGCTATAAGCAATATAAACTATCAGGAGATTCCATAGCAACGCTTTCAAGTTGCTTAGATATAATTTGTCTGTATATTTATATTTCCTCATTGTCTGGATGATGAATAGATATTATTGGTGAGTTACATTCCTGTTACTTATGTCATGCACATAAGTTTTTAACTTGCAAAGTTACCATTTTTTTTGTAATTTTGCAAAATTAATCTTTAATTCCGAATTTCAGCTCTTCATATTCCAGAGTAAAAACGGCTGTGTTTGTGGTCGTCTCGACCGCACATCAGACTGGCGTAGCACGGTCAATCGTCAGCTATATGTAAATAACCCATATTCCAGAGTAAATACATCATTCACTTAAATATTCAAAAAATCCTGTAATTCCTGTAAAAATAAAAAATATTCAAATGTACCAATAAATCGTAAATCGTAAATTTGTAAATCGTAAATTTGTAAATCGTAAATTTGTAAATCGTAAATTTGTAAATCGTAAATTTGTAAATCGTAAATATAATTCATGTTCCGTTTCATCCGCCGACATAAATTTCTCTCTCTTTTTTCCTTGCTGGCAATTGCCTTTGCCATTTTAGCTGCGTTCAGGTGGAATGTATGGTTTTATAATCCAGAAGAAGTGCCATATAAAGTGGAAGATAAGCCGCAATGGGTTCTTCTTACTTTTGGAAACGGTAGTGAGAACTCAAGATATGTCAGTTGGATTTGCGGAGAGGATCCGAAAGAGTCAAAAGTGGATCTGGTCAATGAGAATACAGACGACACAACTGTTGTCTGGGCTGCCGGAGAGGCCTTTCATTCAAGATCCGGAAAGGCTGCATATTATATGGCAAGGCTCAACGAACTCGAAGAAAACACCCGTTATCGTTATAGAGTAACCACAGAGAATCAATCGTCACCATGGTACGAGTTCAAAACATATCCTTACGGACGAGACTATTTTAAATTTCTTTTCATCGGCGATGTGCAGGATACCATCAACGGACAGGCGAACAACATTATCAAAGAGGCGTTCAGAAGAAATCACGATGCGGAGTTCCTTGTCTGTGGAGGAGACCTCACCGAACGGCCGGCTTATCAGCACTGGCAGCAGACTTTCAGGGGAATCGACTCCATCTGCCAGAATATTCCATTGCTCAATGTGGCTGGAAACCACGACTATCTCAAAGGGGTAATCATGAAGCTCGAAATGCGCTTTCCCCTTATTTTCTCTTATTTTCTCGACTCCAAAGTCGATGACAACATGGTTTATACCATGACTTACGGAAACACCCAGTTCTTTCTACTCGACTCAACACGGGAGTTCTTCTACCTCTGGACACAGCGTGAGTGGCTTAAAGACAAGCTTGCTCAAAGCAATGCCAAATGGAAAATTCTTGTTATCCATCATCCACTTTATTCCATCAGGGGTAACAACCTCATACAGAAATGGATGTTCAATGGTTTGATACAAGATTACAACATCGACCTTGTCCTACAGGGACATGAGCATGCATACGCACGAAGAACCATGAAAAATGAAGACGGAACTCCTACTACTCCCGTCTATACCATCAGCCATTGCTCACCGAAAAATTATCTCATAGAATTCGATGACGAATTTGATAAGTTCGGTATCTCATCCAGATACTATCAGACCATATCTCTCTCAAGCGACACGCTTACACTAGCCACCTACGAAGTCTATAACAACACACTCTATGACTCACTCTCCATCATCAAGCCCGACAATGCACCAGTCCATATCGAAGACTATGGAAAGAACATTAAAGAATATATGGAATACACTCCCGTTCCAAATAGCTCCAAATCACAACGCTTTTACAAGCGCATCCAAGATTATAAGCAACATCATCCCGAAAGATTCTGATTTGGAAACTTGAGATTAATGGCATCTCGATTCATGATTGACTACGATGCCGGGAATAGTTCCATTGAAGGCTACATTATTTCATAATCTGTCGAAAGCTATTTATACTAAGGAAAACAACAGAACAACAAAAACGAGGATTTGCATCTATTTCAATATGCCCAAATCCTTTGCCTTTGATTTAAGGAGTTCCATCAGCGCGGCGTGCTCATTCTCAACCTGATTGTCGAGTATTGCGTCTTTCATCGCCTTTTTCAGTTCACCCACCATCGGACCTGGACTGAGATGAAATAGCTGCATGATTTCATCACCTGTAATCACTGGTTGAAGCAGGCGCACATAGTCGCGTGCCTTCAAGTCTGAGATTTTCTCTTTCACTGCACGGTAGTTCTCCTGGAACCACGCTTTCTTCAGCATGTTTTTCGACGTGATGTCAGCACTGCACAGTAACATCAGGTCGTCGATATAAGGCGACACGTCGTGAACCAGCCGGCGCACGGCTGAGTCCGTCACTTCATCGTCGGCTATAGCCTGAGGGCGCATGTGCATACCCACCAGTGTCTCCACGTATTTCATGCGCTCGTCGGTCGGAAGCTTCATACGTTTGAACAGCTTGGGCACCATGCGTTTGCCAACAAGGTCATGGTTGTAGAATGTCCAGCCCTTGCCGTCCCACTGCTTGCACTTCGGCTTGCCGATGTCGTGGAGCAACGCTGCCCAGCGGAGCCATAACGGATCGGTCACGGTCTTCTCCGGCTCGCTCCTGTCAGCCTCAGACTGCTTGGCTGTCTCTGTTTCTTCGGTCTGGGCTGCAGCCTCTTTCTGCGCTTTCACCACGTTCTCAAGAACCTCGAGCGTATGGTAGAAGTTGTCTTTATGCCCACGGCCGTTCACCGTCTGTACTCCCTCTAAGGCGTGAACCTCGGGAAGGATGATTTCGAGCAGACCGCATCGCTCCAAATCCACGAACCCTTTCGACGGATGATCGCATAGCAGAATCTTGTTCAGCTCGTCGATAATCCGCTCTGCTGAGATAATCTTGATTCGTCCTTTGTTGCGCTCCAATGCCTCGAACGTCTCGTTCTCAATCAGAAAATTGAAACGGGTGGCGAAACGGATGCAGCGAAGCATTCGCAGCGGGTCGTCGCTGAACGTGATGTCGGGATCGAGTGGGGTACGGATGATGCCGTCCTCTAAGTCGTAAAGGCCGTCGAATGGGTCCACCAGCTCTCCGAAACGGTCGTGGTTCAGACACAACGCCATCGCATTGATGGTGAAGTCGCGCCGGTTCTGGTCGTCTTCTAATGTGCCGTCCTCAACGACAGGCTTGCGTGAATCATGGCTGTAGCTTTCCTTGCGGGCACCGACAAACTCCAGCTCTACCTCCTCGTCACCGCCCAGGTCGATAAAGCGGTTCGACAGACGGATTTGTGCTGTACCGAAATTGGCGTATGTCGCCACATGCGGACGGTGATGACAACGACGGTATAAGGCATCGGCGACAGCCTCTGCCATCTTGATGCCGCTGCCAACCACCACGCAGTCGATATCGCTGCTGCGACGCTCCAGAAACAGGTCGCGAACATATCCGCCTATCGTGTAGCACTCGTAACCCAGCTCGTCGGCAACACTGCCTATCAGCCGGAACAAATCGGTGGACAGGCAGACCCTCAACTCTTCATCTGTCAGTAACTTCATGATTTTTGTATCTCGTAGAAATATTTATATAATGGTCCCACCATCAAAGACTGCATAATCTGGTTGTTGTCTAACAACTGTTTCACGAACGACTGCGATACGATATGCACCTCCAAGTCCTCCGTGGCATCCAGGTTCTGTGTGCCGGTCTTCTCCACGCCAACGGCGAGAAAGGTATGCGACAGGTTGGTCATAGCACTTGCATTGGCGGACAACGTCATCAGCTTCTCCCATTTACCGCCACTGTAGCCTGTCTCTTCCATCAGCTCTCGGCGGGCGGCATCCAACGGGGCCTCTCCTGCCTCAACCACACCGCAGGGGAGCTCATAGCAGGTCATGCCAAGACCATGGCGGTACTGGCGTTCCATGATCATCTCGCCATCCTTCGTGATGGCAATCACATTCACCCAGTCGGGATATTCCAGCACCCAGTATTCAGGATTAACACGTCCGTCGGGCAGTTCCACACAGTCTTTCCTGGCGGTCATCCACGGACGCTTGCTGATATATTCCGATTTCAACACTTTCCAGCTTTTGTCTTTCGATATTGTATTTTCCATTGTTCTCCTATTTTGCATTCATCAGTCGGCATGTTTCAGAACACGTTGTTTGATTCGTTTTTTTACGTTTTGCAAAGTTAAGCATAAATTTTTAATTGATAAAATTGTGTAATTAATTTCTATTTCATATCTTTGTCAGGTTGTTTGTTTGCAAAAAAATATAATGTTAGTAATAAATACCAAATTGTAAATCGTAAATAAAAATGTTAAAAAACTTCTTATTAACGCTTATTTCCCTTGCCTTTGTGGCTTTTCTGTTCTCCCGATGTTCGTTTTTCTCTCACGAGGACTACAGCCCTCAGGCGAAAATGAAAGAATTTCCCAATGCTAAAATCACATCCGTCCGTTTTGTGGAGCAGGGAACCATGGCGATTCCCAATCAGGTCCGTTCGTTTGAGAGGCTCAGCGACGGTCGCTGTCTCGCGAAGAAGGCAAACTACGACAAGGCTGACTCCACTTACTGCTCACAGGATGTGGCGGACAGAATCTACGACTGCCTGAAAAATGGTCGGCTTCACAAGTACAAGAGTAATTACCGGACGAAGATGCACGTGCTCGACGGCTCTTCATGGTCGATTAATGTGAAATTCGAGGACGGCAGTTCCATACGGTCTGGTGGATATATGGCTCATCCGAACGATTTCTCCGCCGTTGCTGGCTTCAAAGACATTATCGAATCCCTTTTCAGCAAGTGATAATTCTCTGATATGTCTTCTTTCCTCAATATAAATAACATCCAAAAATCGACTGGCGGAATCGAATATCATCCCCTCCAGCCCTTCATCTTCCCCGACACCCGTTTGCTTTTTCTCGGCAGTTTCCCTCCGCAGCGCAAGCGTTGGTGCATGGATTTCTTTTATCCGAATTTTATCAACGACCACTGGCGGATTCAGGGACTTGTGTTCTATGACGACAAAGACTATTTTGTTGATAATCAGCATAAATGTTTCAAACTTGACCTCATCATCGCTCATTGCCATAAGTATGGAATCGGTTTCTACGACACAGCCTCTGCTGTTCGCCGTCTTGCCGACAACGCATCCGACAAATTCCTCGAAGTCGTTCAGCCGACCGACATTTTTAGTCTCATCCGTCGTTCCAGCCAATTAACTGCCATCATAACCACTGGCGCGAAAGCCACAGAGACCGTCTGCCAAACCCTCAGCATCAGCTTCATTCCCGCTGTTGGTGAAATCGTGCCAGTTCCCCAAATCGATGGTCTGTCTCTCGGGCGTCTCCCTTCCAGTTCCCGTGCCTATCCCATGAACATCCTCAAAAAAGCAGAGGCATACAAAACGATGTTCCAACGTTTTATCTCCTTATGATAGTTGCCTATATGGATTTATGTGGCTCCGTGGATGAGGGGCATCTCATCATCTTCGACCGCTCCGGCACTAAGTCATGGGAAGAGCGTATCTGGCATGAGCGCCGTGAGTATGCAGGTCATAGCATCATCGTGTGGGGAATGTAAAAAAATAATTCGTCAAATTCGTGGACCAAAACACAATCTACAATTTCAGTTTGTAGATGTCATAGCATATTCCTCTTCCTCCCAGACCTTCTTTCTGGTAAATCAGGTTTTCGTTCAGGTATCTCCCGTTTTCCTCTGTGGATATGCCGAAGTCAAGGTAGTCAAAGT
>JAEEOB010000190.1 GCA_016284045.1 Bacteroidaceae bacterium | reverse complement strand
CGGACTGACCACAGCCAGACCGTCCTCAAGGATCAGTTCAGGCAACAGTCCTATGGAATACAAAACCTTGCCATAGGCAGTCACCACTGTTGTTGCGCCACGAACAATCAGGGAGCCATGAAGACTGTTCCAGTCGGGAGGGGCAAATCCCCCAAAAATTCCGGCAGCACCTCCCCGGAAATGAGCTCTCAGACCTCCTTCAACTATGGTGGTGGTCCATACTTCCAGTCCAACCCCCTTGGCGTTCACGTCAAGAATCGCTTGTTTCTGGCTTCCAACGGTCAGCGTGGTGTTCTGCTCAAGCTTTATGCCGGTCGTGGGCTCACCATCAATAAACACAGTACCTGATATCTCAACCGTCAGGCCGTCAACCCCCTCGTTCCGAAGGGCACACTCAGCATCAGCAGTGATGCGCACATCGCGGAGTTTCAGCGTCTTGTTATCAACGTCATAAACCGCCTTGCCCGTGGTCTGGTCCATCAGGGCCACGCCCTCAATTTTCGTGAGGTCATAGCTGTTGGTGTTGTCAATCTGTGTGCCGTTGATATAGACCGGATAGGCTTTGTAATAGTAAAAATAGCCGTTTTCCGGCCGTGCATACTCAACGGTCAGTTTGTTGGAGTCGTAGGGGATACCGCCGTGCAGCTTCACACAGTCGAGAAACATCGCCAGCGACTGGTCAGCGCTCCACGTGTCGTTACATTTGATGATCTCAAGGGAGGAGCAGCCGTTGAACATGCTGGTCATGTTCCGCACCTTGCCGGTCTTGAAATTGCGCAGGTCAAGCGACTTCAGACCGGAACATCCGCAAAACATATAGCTCATATTTTCCACGAGACCCGTCTGGAGCTCGCTGATATCAAGTTCCTTAAGCGATGAACAGCCATAAAACATATAGCTCATGTCCGACACATAGCCTGTTAGGAACGTATGGTTGAGCAACGTGAAGAAAGTGATGTCCGTCAGCGATGAGCAGCCCTCAAACATGTGCGACATATCCTCCACCTGCCATGTATTGAACCAGCTCACATTCAATTGTTTCAGATTCGCACAGCCTCTGAACATACTGTTCATATCGGTCACATTCTCGGTATTGAACCGTGTCAAATCCAGATTTGTAAGCAACTCACACTCACGGAACATCTCACCCATGTCCGTCACCTCCGACGTGTGAAGGTATTCCAGCCCTCTTATTGATTTCAGCTTCTTGCATCGGTAGAACCACTCACTCGTACTTTCCGGCAAAGCCTTCCGGAAAAGGGAGTCAAACTCCACATACTGCAGAGAGCTCCTGACTGTGGCATTCCATTGTGGCTGAATCCCGGACTCCACCACAGCATTTCCTTTCCAGACGTTCGTGATATATTGACCGTCGAACGTGCCGCCTGACTTATATTCCTTGCTAGTAAACGTGAAATACAACGTGTGGTTACCAGAGCACCAGATGGCGTATGGAATCTGTGCACTCAAACTGAAAAATGCCACAAAGAAAAACATGGCCAGAATCCACAATCTGCGGATATTCCACTTTTTATCGGTTGTTTTCATAATTACTTGTTTTTAGACTATGGCAAATATAACCATTCTATCCGAAAGAACACGCTTTTAACACGCTTTTTTAAATGGAACAGCCCTTTTTTCTTATTTTTTATCAATAAAACATGTTATTTCATATCCTTTGCTATTCTCATTTTACACATGCTAATCCATTGTAATATAAAAAAATCCCCAGGCAGCCGTCAGCTGCCCAGGGTGTTTTTGGGGGGACATACATGAAATTTCTCAAGTTACCAGTCGTCGTCGTCATTGCCGACCATGCCGTTTTTTATGGCCTCGTTGATTTTGTCAAGTACGGCGTTGGAGTAAGCATGAGTCATGACGAGTGCCTTGGCGCAGGTGCGCTTCTGTGGGTCTTTCTCCACAAACGGATAATGTTTCTGGATTTCCCATTGCTCATCGTAGAGGTTCTCATTGGTTTTGTCTTCTTCCTTACGCTTTGAATCACCATAAGTGCGGTTTTTTCTATCGGTCGGACCAAGCCAACCGCCCGTACGGTCAGCAAGAATATCGTAGTTCTGAACCGTATAAGTCACCCTCACCTTGCCATCCTTGATGTCAATACGGATCACCGGAGTGATGCTCACGGAGTAAGAATTGAGGGTACCGGTATGCTCCACGATGTTTTTCATGGTTGATGAGATGATGATACATCCTGCGTCCTTGTCGTTGAGCGTGATGGCCTGCTTGTCCTTGAAGGTGGCTGTCACCCAGTAGTTCACAGCGATATAGAGTTGTGACTTTGTCTTGCCAGGAGCCTCGATTATCTCCTGATAGGTGATGGACTGGTTCTTGTCGAACGGAATCTGAGGAGCCAGATTGGCAGCCGCGTCAAGCCATTTCTCACCATAGCGGTTCTTAGCGTAGGCCTCTAAATCTGACGGTTTCATCACCTGAGCAGATGTGCTCACCGCAGCACATACAAAGAGTGCAGCGGCAACAATCAATTTCATTGTTTTTCTCATGTTTTTATCGGTTTTGTTTTGACATTCAACGATTTCAAACTGCAAAATTAAGCAATTCCCTGCATTTATTCATATATTCAGCAAAAAAATAAAAATTATTTAACATTATTATCATTCAAAGCCTCAACAATCAGACCTACCTGTTGAAATATTCAGACATCATACAATAAAACCGCCACCACCTACGTTATTAACTTTTAGTGGCGGTATTTTCAATTGCAAACCGCCTTATTTTAACTTGATTGTTGTGAAAAAAATATTGTTTATCATAGCAGGACTGACCGTTGCCATCACGGCAAAGGCACAAAGCGACGTGCAGTTCTCCGACTTCACACGCCTGAAGTATTATTATAACCCGGGAGCCAGCGGCACAGACGGACTGCTCAACGTGGCAGCCGCATACTCCATGCAGTTCGTCGGATTCGACGACGCACCGAAGACCCTCTACGTAGGAGCCGATATCCCCGTGTATTTCCTCAACTCCCACCACGGTGCAGGCATCAACCTGTTCAGCGACGACTTCGGTATGTTCAACCAGCAGAAAATATCCATTCAGTATGCCTACAACTTCAACATCTCGAAGAAAACCAAGCTCGCCATCGGCGCGCAGTTCGGTATGATGCAGGAGAAAATCGACCCCAGCGGCGTGGAGCTTGAAGACGGTTCCGACCCGGCCTTCCCAAGTTCACAGGTTGAAGGTAACCACGCCGACTTCGGAGCCGGAATCTACGTGTTTAACCCCAAATTCTGGGGTGGAATCAGCTCTCTGCACCTCAACGCGCCCACTATCATACTCAACGAACGGTACGAGTTCAACATCGAACGGATGTATTATTTGATGGGCGGATGCAATATTAAGTTAAAAAATACGTTCTTATCTTTACAACCGTCGTTCATGGTGATGACCGACCTCGACAACTGGCGGGAGGACATCCAGTGCAGAGTGAACTATGAATGGAACAACAAATCGATGTTCATCGGTGCGGGCTACAGCCCCAATGTATCAGCAACTCTCCTCGTGGGAGGTAATTTCCATGGTGTCAGCCTCTGCTACTCTTATCAGATGTACACGTCGGGAATCAACCTTGTCAACGGAACGCATGAGCTCACACTGGGATATCAGGCAAACCTCGACCTCTTCAAGAAAGGGCGTAACAAACACAAGAGTGTCAGGTTCCTGTGAGCATGAACAAGGAATGAATGAAACGAAATAAACAACCAGAAACATAGAATGAAAAAGATTGTATTGTCAGCGTGTCTGCTGATTGTGATGTTTGCCGTTGCGGCATGCTTCGGAGGAACATCCAAGTCGGGCTCCAACGGAGGAGAGGTCACTGGTGTGAGCGGAAGCTCCATCAACGAGCCTACCCCTTACGGCATGGTGCTTGTGAACAAAGGTTCACTCAAGATGGGTTCGGAAAACACCGACTCGCTCTGGGGAAAAGAACTTCCCACAAGAGACATATCCGTCGATGCGTTCTGGATGGACGAACATGAGGTAACCAACTCCATGTACCGACAGTTCGTCTATTGGGTAAGAGACTCCATCATCAGAGAAAGACTTGCCGCCGGTGGCGATGAGTCGTTTAAAATCGATGAGGACAAGAACGGTGAGCCGATCACCCCTCACCTCAACTGGAGCAAGGCCATCCCATGGAAAAACCCCGACGACGAGCAAAAAGAGGCTATCGAGAGCATGTATATCATACATCCGTTCGACGGAACGAAGATGCTCGACTGCAAGCAGCTCAACTACAGATATGAGGTGTTTGACTACGTGACTGCAGCCAAGCGCAAATACCGCCTCGACCCCGAGGAACGCAACCTCAACACCGACGTGACCGTCAATCCCAACGAAGTGGTGATGATTTCAAAGGACACCGCCTACGTGGACGAGGAGGGTGTTATCCACCGCGAGACCATCACACGACCGCTGTCATCCATGTGGGACTTCGTTAACACCTACATCGTGAATGTCTATCCCGACACAACCTGCTGGATCAACGACTTCCAGAACGCGGAGAACGAGATGTATATGCGCACATACTTCACCCACTCCAACTACAACGAATACCCGGTGGTGGGTGTGAACTGGGAGCAGGCAAATGCTTTCTGCAATTGGCGTACCGATTACCTCATCCGGGGGCTCGGGCCATCAGCTAAATACATGCAGCGCTACCGCCTCCCCACAGAAGCTGAATGGGAATATGCCGCAAGAGGAAAAGACGGAAACGAACTGCCTTGGAACCAGGACGGTGTGGCGACGAAAGACGGATGCTTCTTCGCCAACTTCAAGCCCGACAGAGGTAACTACACCAAGGATGGAAACCTTATCACATCAAAAGTGGGTATTTATTCAGCAAACTCCAACGGTCTGTTCGACATGGCTGGAAACGTCGCAGAATGGACATCGACAGTATATACCGAGGCGGGAGTCTATTCCATGAGCGACATGAACCCTACCCTCACCTACAACGCAGCCCTTGAAGACCCCTATGCGCTCAAGCGCAAGAGCGTCAGAGGCGGATCGTGGAAAGACCCGGAGAGTTTCATCAAGTCGGCTTGGAGAAACTATGAATACCAAAATGTGGGACGGTCATTCATCGGATTCAGGTGCGTCAGGTCACAGGTGGGAACACCAGGCAAGAGAGTGAAGACCGGAAACAACTCCAAAGCATCTAAGTCGAAAGGCGGCGGAGGCGGAGGCAAGTCAGGAGGCGGATCCACACGCTCTGTTCGCAGAACAAGAAGATGATTCGATTTAAGGATTTAAAGATTTAAAATTTAAGGATTTAAAGATTTAAAATTTAAGGATTTAAAGATTTAAGATTTAAGGATTTTTCTAATAATCTAGGATTACCTGGGGTTTCCTAGAATCTCTTAGAATTCCTATACCGCCTAACAAAAAACTAAAAACTAAAGACTAAAAACTTAATAATTATATGTCGAAATTAAAGTTAAGAAGAAGAGCTTCAGGTCTGCAGGCCTGGATGGACTCCAGAACGGGGCAGATGTTTCTGAACTACGCATACAGCTGGGGAGCTGCTATTGTGATTTTAGGTGCTTTGTTCAAGCTCACACACATACACGGAGCCGACCTCATGTTGTTCATCGGAATGGGAACCGAGGTGATCGTGTTCTTCTTGTCAGGATTTGAGCGCCCTTGGAGAGACGACGGGGTTGAGGAGGTTCAGCAGTCAGCTATCCAGAATGTTGCCATCGAGACCATCCCCGAAGAAGGCGACGAGGAAGAGGATGACGAGGATGACGAAAACAATTCCAACAGTGCCACAACCGCCTCTCAGAAGGCAGGTCAGCTTGCAGCTGCCGTGTCCACCATCCAGGTTCCACAGGTTCAGGGCATGACACCAGAGATGGCTGAAGCAACGAAAAACTATGTGGAGCAGCTCAACCAGCTCACCGACACACTCAAGCAGGTGTCGGAGCAGTCAGCACGTCTGACACGCGACTCGGAGGAGATGGAGACAATGAACCGCACCCTCACTGGCATCAACCGTTTCTACGAGATGCAGCTTCGTTCTGTTGGTCAGCAGAGCACTACCATCGACGACGTGAACAACCAGACCAAGCGGCTTGCAGAGCAGCTTGAAGAGCTCAATGCCGTATATGCCCGAATGGTTGAAGCACTCAAGATGAACATGAGTGGAGGCAAAGTTGAATAAGTCCATCCGAACCAGAACCGCTGGAAAATCTATTGATTTCTAGAACAACTAGGACAACTAGAAAAACTAGAAAAACTAGAATAACTAGGGCAACTAGAATAACTAGAAAAAACTAGCCCCCCAGCAAAAAAACACCCAAAACGAACACTCAATGGCAATACACAAAATAAAACTCTCACCTCGTCAAAAGATGATTAACCTGATGTACGTGGTGCTGATGGCGATGCTAGCCCTCAATGTCAGCTCCGACGTGCTACAGGGATTCTCACTTGTCGATCAGATGCTTAACCGTAAGGTGGAAAGCGCCTCCTCCGGCAACAAGCTGCTCCTCGCTGACATACAGGAAGCCATGAACAACAATCCGGAGGCAACAAAAGAGTGGTACGACAAGGCAAAACAGGTGCAAAAAGCATCAGATGAGCTGTATGATTATCTTGAGAATCTGAAAATCGAAATCGTGAAAGAGGCTGACGGTGAAGACAGTGACATCCACAATATCAACTCAAAAGAGAATCTCGAAGCTGGTACTTATGTGATGGTGGCTCAGAAAAAGGGCGAGCAGCTCTATACCAAAATCAATGAATACCGTCACATGATTCAGAAGATGATTCTGGATCCACAGAAGCGCGAGAACGTGTTGAAAAACCTGTCAACAGATATCCCGGGTAAGACAAACACCAGCGCTCCGAAATGGGCTTCTTATCATTTTGAGCATATACCTGTGGCAGCCGATATCGTTCTGCTCAGCAAATTCCAGGACGACGTGCGCTACGCAGAGGAGGAGGCTCTCCACGGATTCCTCGCCAACACCAACATCAACGAACTGGATTTGCGTGTGAACGATGTGAGGGCTTACGTGATACCAAACTCACGTACCATCAACCAAGGTGAGAAATATTCCGCGCAGGTAGTGGTCGCTGCAGTCGATACCACACAAAATCCGGAGGTGTATGTGAACAACACGCTCCTTGAATCGGGCAATGGTAAATTCGAGACAATTGCCAATACACCAGGTGAACACACCTTCTCTGGGTATGTACTTCTGAGAAAACGCGACGGGTCGGTAATCCGACGCAACTTCTTCCAGACCTACAACGTGATTGCCATGAAAGGCGAAAAGCCGAATGAGAAACCGGCAGAGAAACCCAAAGAAGAGCCAAAGAAGGGAGGCGATGACGAAGAAGCGAAGAAAGCCAAAGCAAAAGCTCCGGCACCGAAAATCGGATTCGCCACTGTTTCAGCAACGCTCATGAACGTTCTCTATGCCGGATTTGAAAACCCCATCAGCATCTCTGTCGGA
>JAEEOB010000189.1 GCA_016284045.1 Bacteroidaceae bacterium | reverse complement strand
TTGCTGGTTGCGGCTGTGGCGAAACAAAGGTCAGCAAAGTTAACTATAATATATACAACAGTCTGTTTAACGATATGAACGGCACACAGCTCAAGGCAGCCCAGCTGTTCGGGATTGTGCCAGTGGATGACCGTAGCTATGCCTTCGACGACGACAATCGGCTGGTGAAAGTCAGTTCCTGTGATGCCTACAAAATCGACAAACTCACTCATTCCGTCCCTTATCTCACGAAAGGCGCCTCCGTCTTGCTGAGAACGATAGGGGAGAATTTCAGGAAACGTCTCGATCAGGAGGGTCTGTCCGACTGCAGGCTGATTGTCACCTCTTTGCTGCGTACGAAAGACGATGTGAAGCGGCTGCAGGGTGTAAACGCCAACGCCTCGTCGAATTCCACTCATTGCTATGCCACAACCTTCGACATCACCTATCAACGTTTTGATGGTGGAAGCAAGTCGTCAGGTGAACGCTATATCGAGATTCTGTCGGACGTCCTGCAGGATTTGCGCAAGCAAGGCAGATGCTATGTACGCTTTGAGACCAACCAGCATTGCTTCCATATCACATCACGAAAATAATTGTTTTTATTTGTTTAATTCCAGATTTAGAATTAGCAGTTTTTATGAGTTTTCGCAAGTGTTTCCTGATTTTTCTCTGACTGCTATTTCTGCTGCTGTGATTCCCCATCTGCCGTTGTAATCTATTTTTAATATGTTTTTATTGCTTTCTCTCGGATTTTTTGGCTAACTTTGCAGAATATTTGGGGAATGAAGTGTCTGACTTTTGTTCGTTTCATTCTTCGGTTAAATTAAGAAAGCATTGGCAAGAACAAAATTCTACAGAGGACTGAACGACAAAGAGGTGGAGGAAAGCCGCCGGAGAAATGGTCCGAACGTGCTCACACCAGCCAAGAAAGAATCTTGGCTTAAATTGTTTTTAGAGAAATTCAACGACCCGCTCATCATCATACTCCTTGTTGTCGGAATATTTGCCGTGGGGGTGTCTGCCTACGAATATTGGGGACTCCACCAGTCGTTCACCGTTTTTTTTGAGCCCATCGGCATCTTTGTGGCGATTCTGCTTGCCACAGGGCTCGGATTCTATTTCGAGCTGAAAGCACAGAAGGAATTCAATCTGCTCAATCAGGAAAACGACAAGGAGCTGGTGACGGTGGTGAGAAACCGTAATGTGATGGAGATTCCGAAATGCGATGTGGTGGTGGGCGACATTCTCATCCTCCAGACAGGACAGGAAGTGCCGGCTGATGCCACACTGATCGAGGCGGTCAACCTCAGTGTGGATGAGTCGTCGCTCACTGGTGAGCCGGTGCATCAGAAATCTGTGGATGTGGCATCTCAGGAAGCATCAACCTATCCTTGCAACCGTGTCTATCGTGGTACACAGATTATGGAGGGTCATGGGATAGCAGAGGTGTTTGCAGTGGGCGACTATACGGAGAATGGCAGAATCATGCAGTCGATTATGGGGGTTGAGATCGATGAGGACGATGTGGAGACTGACAAGGCATCAGACGGCTTGAACGAAACCCAGCGTAAGGCGCTGAAGCTGAAAAAGAAAAACAAGGTGCAGAAGAAGGTGAGGACACCGCTCAACTTGCAGCTCGGAAGGCTTGGAAGGCTTATCACGAATATCAGCTATGTGTTTGCCGGAGCCATCATCGCATTCAAACTCATGGCATATTTTGAATGGACCTGGTGGATCTCATTGCTGATAGCACTGTTGTCTGCTGCATTCTTCTGGCTTGTCATCAAGAAATTCCCGAATTATGGCAAGTGGCAGTGCCTGGCGGTTATCATCGTGTTTTTTGTTTTATACATCACTTTGGTAATCGCATGTCATAATTATGCTTTCGATAAGGATTATTCTCATCTGATTTCCTATTCTCTCAACACCATCATGATTGCGGTCACACTTGTGGTGGTGGCGGTGCCGGAGGGGCTGCCTATGGCGATTACGCTGTCGCTTGCCAATTCCATGCGTAAGATGCTCAAGACGAACAACCTCGTCAGAAAGATGCACGCTTGCGAGACCATGGGGGCGGCAACCGTCATCTGCACCGACAAGACCGGCACGCTCACACAGAACCAGATGCAGGTGAGGGAAACCCTGCTTGAAGGCGGTGAGATGGCATACGAGGCGATGGCGGTCAATTCCACCGCTTCGCTTGATCTCTCCGACACTGCACGTCCGAAGGTGGTTGGAAATCCCACAGAGGGGGCGTTGCTCCTGTGGCTTCACGGTCAAGGCAAAGACTATATGAATCTGCGTGATACTTCTGTTCAGCTTCAGGAAATACCATTCACCACCGACCGCAAATATATGGCGACTCTTGTGGTGTCGGGGGTGAGACCTGGCACAAAGATTCTCTACGTCAAAGGTGCGCCAGAGATTGTGATGTCGCTATGCAGTGATATCGAGGGCAACCACACCCGCGAGGAATACGAACAGAAGCTGAAAGAATATCAGCTGAAGGCGATGCGGACTCTGGGATTTGCCTATATGATTGTGGATGACGACATTCAGGCTATCTGTAATGGCAAGCTTGTGGCAAAAAAACTCGTGTTCATGGGCATCGTGGGAATCGAAGACCCTATCCGTGAAGATGTGAAGGATGCTGTGGAAAAGTGCATGAAAGCCGGAATCAAGGTGAAAATCATCACAGGCGACAATCTCGACACGGCAAGGGAGATTGCAAGGCAGATAGGAGTCTGGACCGACAGCTGCACCGACTACAATGCTATTGACGGGGCTGGATTAGCTGCTCTCACAGATGAGGAGCTGAAAAATCGTGCGAACGACCTGATAATCATCGCGCGTGCAAGACCGATGGACAAGAAACGCTTTGTGGAGGCACTGCAACGTAACGGGCATGTCGTGGCGGTCACCGGCGACGGGACGAACGATGCGCCGGCACTCAATGCGGCTCATGTGGGGCTGTCGATGGGAGCAGGCACGAGTGTGGCAAAAGAGGCGAGCGACATAACAATTCTCGACAACTCGTTCGTCAGCATCGTAAGGGCCGTGGAATGGGGGAGGGCGTTGTTCATGAACATCCAGCGATTCCTCCTTTTCCAGCTGACTGTGAACGTGGCAGCGTGCATGCTCGTGCTGGCGGGAGCTGTCATGGGATTCCAGTCGCCCCTCACTGTCTCTCAGATGTTGTGGGTGAATCTCATCATGGACACGTTTGCGGCTTTCGCCCTTTCGGCATTGCCGCCCGACAAGAAAATCATGAAGGATCAGCCGAGAAATCACAGGGCGTTTATTCTCGACAAGTCGATGCGAACCAATATCTTCGGGGTGGGCATGTTCTTTTTCCTCATGCTGGTCGGACTATGGTTTGTGTTCCAACACTCAGATATCACACAACTTACTGACTTGCTGCATTTCTCTATTGGAAATAAACGTGAGGTCCAGTCATACGAACTCACCCTGCTTTTCACGATCTTCGTGATGACTCACTTTTGGTATATGTTCAATGCCAGAGCGTTCAAGACTGGCGGAAGCGGACTCAATCTCAGGGGATGCGACGGATTCATCATCATCGCGGTCATCATCTTTGTCGGGCAGATTCTGATTGTACAGGTTCCTGTACTGAACAGCTTCTTTAATGTCATGCCGCTTAAACCGAAAGACTGGGGCATCATCATACTCCTTTCTTCTCTTGTCCTTTGGGTCAGGGAATTATACTCCCTATGCAAAAATCCACTTAAAAAACGCTTACATGCGTAAGCTTAACAAAAAAACTAAAATGCCGTAATGATGATGTCCCGTCTGTCGAGAGGATT
>JAEEOB010000188.1 GCA_016284045.1 Bacteroidaceae bacterium | reverse complement strand
TTAAAAATTTAATTTCAAATTTAAGACACAAGACCCACGACAGTGTATCTCTTCTTTTAGACATACATATAGTAAGTTCCTAACAACAACAGATTATAATAATTTATCAAATATGAAGTACTTAAAAGAAAAAATCGGGTATGCCTTAGGCGACGCTGCTGCTGGGGGCATCACATGGAAAATCATGTCGATTGCCTTTCCTTTGTTTTTCACTAATGTGTTCGGACTGACAGTTGCCGACACAGCCACGCTAATGCTGATAGCCCGTATGTTCGATGTGGTGACTGATCCATTGATGGGTAGTTTGGCAGATCGCACCCAGTCGCGGTGGGGCACATATCGCCCTTGGCTGATTTTTGGTGCCATTCCTTTTGGTGTGATATTTGCATTACTGCTTTTCACTCCTGACTTTGGCCCTGTGGGCAAACGAATTTATGCCTATACAATGTATCTGCTTATGATGGCTATCTATACAGCGGTTAATGTGCCATACGGCTCATTATTAGGGGTGATGACAGACGATGACAACGAGAAGAACCAATTTTCTTCTTTCCGGATGGTAGGAGCATACGCAATGGGGTTCATCACCCTATTGTCGTTTCCCTACCTTAAGAACATGGTTGGCGGCAGCGAATCCCATCAATATGCAGTGTTGGGTGTTTTCTTCGGTATTATCGCTGCTGTCGGCACTCTCGCCTGTGGTCTGATGACCAAAGAGCGTATGAAACCCGTCCGTGCGGAAAAATTCTCTTTCCGTCCTTTTGTCGATTTGTTTAAAAACAAGCCATGGATTTATCTTACATTAATTGGCATCTGCACGAATTTCTTCAACGGATTCAGATATGCAGTTGCAGGTTATCTTGTAGAATATTGCCTTCATGGCGACGTGACGGTGAGCGGATTAATCATCAACTACACAGTGTTCATGACATTCGGAGAAGTGACTTGCATGATTTTTGGCGGTCTGTCGCCCAAATTCACAAAGATGGTTGGCTCAAAGCGAAAGGCATTCTCTATAGCCGCAATTATCTGCATTGTGTTCTCTGTAACATTCTTCTTTGTACCGATGGATCCCAAATATATTTGGGTGCTGATAGCAATCGTCATTCTTACGTCAATCGGTGTTGGACTATATTCACCGTTGCTCTGGTCGATGTATGCAGATGTGGCAGATTACGCTACAGAGAAAAACGGTACGTCATCTACTGGACTGATTTTCTCATCCGGCACAATGGCCCAGAAATTTGGCACTGCCATAAGCGGTTCGCTTGTAGCCATGTTGCTTGGCATAGCAGGTTTTATCTCGTTTACAGATAATACCGGACAAACAATCGTCCAGATTACTGATGAGGAATCTGTCCGTAATATGATATGGGCAATATTCTCTTTGTTCCCAGCTATTATCTGTCTGATTATGTTATTTTTGATTCATAAGTATCCAATAAAGAAATAAGGAGATTTACGATTAAATGATTTAAGATTTACGATTTTTATATGAAAACCAGAAAACAAGAAGACGAGAAGAGGAGACAAATTTTATGTGAACTACAGAACGAGTGCCGTCAGATTTTGGAGGAGAACATCCTAAAGTTCTGGCTGGACAAGATGCGGGACAATGAGCATGGTGGGTGGTATGGTCAGATGAAAGGTGACGGATCGTTAGTGAAGACGGCAAATAAGGGAGGGATTCTGAATGCCCGCTTACTTTGGACCTTTTCCGCGGCTTACCGTCTGACCGGTAAGAGCGTTTATTTTGAGGCAGCTAAACGATGTAATGAGTATATTCTATCTCATTTCATCGACAAAGAATATGGCGGCATATACTGGGAATTGGACTACGAAGGAAATCCAGTGAATACAAAAAAGCAGTTTTATGCCCTCGGGTTCATGCTATATGGTCTGAGTGAGTATGTACGTGCGACAGGGAACAAAGAATCATTGGACTGTGCCTTAAAACTGTTCCACTGCATAGAATCCCATTCTTTAGACACTTTAAATGGCGGATATATTGAGGCTTGTAAACGCGATTGGAGTGAGATGAACGATATGCGTCTTTCGGAGAAAGATGAAAACTATCCTAAATCTCAGAATACGCATTTACACATCATAGAGCCATACGCTAATCTCTATCGTGTATGTCCGACCCCAAGTGTTGCAGACGCTTTACGTCGGCTGATAAATCTCTTTACAGAAAAAATTCTAAATCCGACTACCCATCATCTGGATTTATTTTTCAGTATGGATTGGAAACGGATGGGACAGTTGGAGAGTTATGGTCATGACATTGAATGCAGTTGGCTGCTTCATGAGGCGGCACTGGTGCTTAACGACGAAGCGTTGTTAAAGAAAGTCGAACCGGTTGTACGAATGGTTGCACAAGCAAGTGAGAAAGGCCTTCAGGCGGACGGAAGCATGTGTTATGAGGCGAATGTTGAAACAGGTTATTTCTGTGAGGAACGTCACTGGTGGGTTCAGGCAGAAACTGTAGTCGGTTTTTTCAATATCTTTGAACATTTCGGCGACGAGGATTCTTTGTCGAAAAGTCTCCGTTGTTTCAATTATATCAAGAAACATCTGATTGACTACGAAGGCGGTGAATGGTGGTGGAGCTGCGATGCACAGGGACACATCAACCGAGAAGAAGACAAAGCGGGGTTTTGGAAATGTCCTTACCATAACGGAAGGATGTGTATGGAACTGATGGAGAGAATTAATTCAATGAATTGTGAAAAGTAAAAAATGATACCCTGGAACAGCAAGAGCAGAACCGGACTTGTTCAAGCTATGCAAAGTAGGGAGAAAGTTCAACAAAAAAAGAGTATTAACTCAGTTAATAATTAAAATCACAAAGGATTAAAAAATAAAACACTATAATGATTATGAAAAAATTAATTGCTTTAGCATTGGGATTAGCATGCATGGAGACTATGAATGCGAAAGTGTTGCTCCCTGAGATTATAGGTGACAACATGGTACTGCAGCAGCAGACTAAGGTTAATCTATGGGGAAAATCCGCCGCACAGAAGGAAATCAAGGTGACAGCAGACTGGAGCAACGAAAGCTTCAGCACTAAAAGTGACAAGGACGGACAATGGATTATATCCATCCCTACCCCGTCAGCATCATATACACCTCACTCATTGACCATCAGCGACGGTGATCCATTGACTTTGAGCAATGTACTGATTGGCGAAGTATGGTTCACCTCCGGTCAGTCGAATATGGAAATGCCTTTGAACGGTTTCTGGAGCTGTCCTGTAAGCAACTCCAATGAGGAGATAGCAACTGCAGCAGAATGGGCAGGCCGTATCCACATGGCTACGATTCCCAAAACCGGTAAGCGTGAGATACAGGAAGAGGTAAGCGGTAAATGGGAAGTTCCCTCAAGCAATACAGCTCCTTATATGAGTGCTACATCATGGTATTTCGCAAAGATGCTGACCCGTTCGTTGAATGTTCCTGTAGGCATTATCTGTTGTGCGTGGGGCGGCTCTCGTGTGGAAGGATGGACTCCAGAGGCGATACTCCGCACCTATCAGGACATCAACCTGGACGATGAGCTGAAACGAGGATGGAATGGTCAGTGGTGGGAATACTGGTCACCGCTTGTGATGTACAACGGCATGCTTCATCCACTCCGTCATTACACCATTAAGGGTTTCCTGTGGTATCAGGGTGAGGCAAACGTGGGCAAAGAAAAAGACTATGCACCCCGTCTTAGCACGATGGTAGATGTCTGGCGTAAGGAATTCAGCGAAGATCAGGCAAATCCTTTGAACGACCAACTACCTTTTTATTTGGCTGAGATTGCCCCGTGGGGCGGTTATGGCGGAAACGATGGTGAGAGCGGTGCTTTGCTTCGTGAAGCTCAGCATGATGCAGGAGAGCGTGTTATCAAAAACAGCGGATGCATCACGACAAATGATCTTGTAAAACCATGGGAGGCAACTCAGATACACCCAGCAGAGAAAGAGCAAGTAGGCTATCGTTTTGCCTATATGGCATTGAACCGTACCTACGGTATGAAAAACATCGTATGCGATGGTCCAGAATACGATCACCATACAATTAAGGGGTCAGAATTAGAGGTGTTCTTTAAATACGCTGACGACGGAATCAGTCCGTGGGAAGACGTTCGAGGCTTTGAGATCGCCGGAGCTGACGGTGTGTTTAAACAAGCTAATGTGAAGTTTAATGAGAGTAATAAGTCTTACATTCTAAGCAATCCCGATATTTCAGACCCGAAAGAAGTCCGCTATTGTTTCAAGAACTTCCAGATAGGTAATGTAGTTAATCACAGGAATCTACCTTTGGTACCATTCAGAAGCGATAGAAGTAAGTAAACATATTTAAGTTGGTAATATAATAAAAATGAGGGTGTGTCAAAATAGGCACATCCTCATTTTTTTACGCAAAGCCCCGACTTTCTCAAGCCAGGGCTTTGCTATGTCATAAATTTTTC
>JAEEOB010000187.1 GCA_016284045.1 Bacteroidaceae bacterium | reverse complement strand
ATGGACAGCCTCATCAGCCGACGTTGAACGGGCAGTCCTGTCACTCCCATTGCTCCTGTCAGCAGCCAGCGTGCCACGCATAGCGTCAAACGTACGGTTAAGCCAGTGCCCGTTCCGTCTCTCAGCAGCCGCCGCACCCTGGGCAGCACGCGCAGCAGCTACCTGACCGTAAACCCCATTCAGCCCATCAGACCCATCATGCACATTTGCCTTCTCCGTGGGCGCCGGTTCTGCCGGTGCAGTCGGCGGAGTTCCGGCACCGCCGGAAGCAGCCGCGCCTCCGCCGCCCTGAGCAGCAACGCCCGTCTGATGCCCCACGGGAGAGGTAGGCGGGACCTCGTGTCCCGCTTCTCCGGCGGCAAGCCCAAGCCTGTCCGCAAACTCCTCGTATGTGCCGCTTGTCACAGCACCGTCAGCCTTCAGCGCGTCATACACCCTGCGGCTGTTGTCGGAGTCCCGCATATAGGCGCGGAACTCATCCTCACTCTGTCTCTGTATCGCACCGTCAGCCTTCAGCGCGTCGTAAAGCTGACTCAATTTATCTGGTCCTGGCATAATCAGTTTTCAATTCTTAATTAATATCCTATAAAATCCCGTCATCCACCCCTCGGGTCACAGCCCCAGCGATGCGGTCCGCCTCATTTTTCCGCGGTAGCCACCGCCGCCCTGTGAAGCCTTCTCCTCCACATCGGCAGCAATGTCCGATACGGAACGGGAATGAGGCTTGCCGTCAGCATCATGTTCAACCGTCTTTATGCCATATCTGGAAGCAGCCGACTTGACAGAACGTTCGTAGTCTGCGGAAGTCTTGTAGTCAACACCCAGGAAACTGCCATAATATTGAGTGCGGCCGCCGCCGGAGCTGCCGCCGCTGCCCTTGTCCCCACGTCCCATGCGGTCATAATAGCCCGCACGCGACCTGTCAGCCGCAGCACCAGAGGCGGCACGCGCTGCGTTCGCAGCTGCATTCGTCGTGGCAGCAGCACCCTGAGCCTCGTTCTTGTCAATCACACTCTGAGCCTGAGGGCCAACCCATCTCGCACGCTCATCGTCCAATGCAGCCTGAGCCTCCAGACGCTTCGCCTGAGCCTTATCGCGCTCAGCCTGCGCAGCATACACATCACCCTGCGCTTCATAAGCCGCGGCGCGCGCATCGGCCACCTTAGCCTCAATCTCAAGCCTCCGCGCCTTATCCTCACGGTCAGCATCATACAAACGGTCAGCATTGCGCTGCTGCTGCTCAGCCTGAGCAACACGAAACTTGAACAAACGGTCAGAGTCGCCAATCTTGCCGAGACTTAAAGCATAGTTCGCCACACGCTCACGCTCCTTCTCCCGTTCCGCCCTGGCTCTCTCGAAGCGTTCTCTCGCCTTTGCCGACATCTCAGGCATGTCCATTGGCTTCTCACCACGAACATGAGAAAACGCCGTGTGGAATGTACCCAAGCCCTCAGCGAGCCTCGCGAGGAAACCGATACGTTTCTCGCGCCTCTCTCTCTTCTCGCGCTCCTCATCTGTCTCAGGCTTGACACTCTCCATCTGACTACGAAGATACTTCTCCAGTTCATCATAGTTACTGCCATTGAACTGAGCGTAGGGGCTTGTCACGGTCGTTGTCACTCCCCGCTGCCCGCCATCATCATTCTGCGAGAAGTCGTAGAATGACGTTGCACCTCGCGGTATTTCCGACCCAGAAGGAGGGTCTATACCAAAAGTCTTTATTGCCATAATGCTGTGTTGTTTACGTGATTAACCAAGTCCCATGCCACTTGCGAAACCCTTGGCAGCTCCACCAATAGCGTTGCTGACCATGCCAAAGCCGTCAACCTTACCGGCTTCAAGCTGCCGCAGTTGTTCATCAAGTTGCTGCTGACGCTCCCGGTACTCACCCTCAATCTGGTCTTTGCGCTGTGCACCGGCAACAGCAATCCGGCTCGTAGCGTCCGACAGTGCTTTCGCATTAGCCTCTTTCGCTGCTGCTGCGCTCTCCTCTGTGCCACCCATCACCGCTTGCGCTCCTGCCGACTGCTGGTTACGTCGCCTTATCATGTCTGCTGTCTGCGTAAGAATGGCTTGCGCGTCTGCACGCTGAGTTGCATCCTCGTTATACCTGCGGTCGTACCAGTCTTGGTTCTCGCGCTTCTGCTCGTTTATCATGTTGCGCATTCTCTTTAGCATCTTGTTCTTGCTGATGCCTCCGAAGATGCCACCAAGCGCACCTGCTGCGCCTCCTATAATTCCGCCTAACATACTGTATGTCTTTTTAATTAGTGAAACAAAATTTCGGTTCAGTGAGAGCAATCAAACTCGTTTGAATTGCCGAACGTCAGGAATTTCGACGCAAGTCAAAACTTATAAGTCGTGTGCGAAATTACAACCTTATCTTTGCACCATCATTTTAAGTTTTGAATTGCCGTGCAAGCGAGGGCAGAACGAAACTTGTTTCAGTTATGCCGAGCGCAGCCGGCTAATCTCTAAAAGAAATTGCCGTGCAAGCGAGAGCAGAACGAAACTTGTTTCAGTTATGCCGAGCGCAGCCGGTAAACACTAAAAGTAATTACTATGCCACGCAAAGCAGGAGATGGGCGCGGACGGCTCGGCGGTCGTGCCGCAGGAACACCCAACAAAGACAAGCCATTGAAGACGTTCCTCCGACAACACTCGGTCGGGTACTTCACACCCAGCATCGAGGAAAAAGACAATAAAGGGAAGAAAACAGGTAGATTGGTATCACAGTTTGACATCGACTGTAAGACCCTTGACCCGGAAAGCCGTGTCGATGCTGAAATAAAGCTGCTGAAGTTCCACACACCTCAGATGCAGTCAACAAGCGTTGACATGACAATCGTCGATGATAACAGGACACTCTCTGAACGTCTTGCACGCCTCGCCGCTGGTGAGGACATCGCTTCACCGTCTGAGGAATAATGCGAGTAAGCGAGCGCAGAACGATGCTCGCATCAGTTATGCCGAGCGTGAGCATAATCGGCGAAGCCAATAGTCCCTTACTACTGTTTACTGTATTTAGTATTAAACCGCTGGGCAATCGCTCGGCGGTTTTGTTATGCTACAAAGATAACTTAGTTATAACTAACTTATAACTCACTTATATATAATAATGTGTTAGTTACGACATGAGTTATAACTGACTGAAATTTGTAATCTCACAATTATTCTGAAACATGGCGAAAGAACTACAGAAACACCTAATTATTGTGCTTTTCGTTGGCTCTGAATATCAACAAGTTAATAACTCACTTATAACTCACTTACACTTTTTGTATAACAAGTAAAGGAAAGTAAAGAAAAGAAAAGAAAAGAAATATATAAAGAAAAGAAAAATCTTTTCTTATTCGTCGCGTCGAAACGCGCGCACACACGCATACGCGCGAGGACAAACTTGCTTTTGAGATTTTTCAAAAATAAAAAAAGGCTTCGCCTGAGAACAGAGAAGCCTTTGTCATGTTAAGTAATTCCGATTTCTTTAACAAGTTGTCGGTCTCATGTTAAAAAAAGCCTTTGCCTTTCTGCCGTTCATACACGGCAACCTTGCCGTTGTCGCAGTTGACAATCTTGAATTGCACGATGCAGCGAGGCGGTATGTCGGACGGCAATTCAGCCACCAGTCGCGCAATCACTTCGTCGATGTTGGAGCAGCCGATGTCGTCGAAACTTGCCAAGCATTTGCCTTGAAAGAAAGCTGCTGCCTTGATGAGCATCTTCGGTGACAGACGGAACACGCTGCTTTCCTCCTCCTGCGCAGCCTGTTTGCTGGCTTGGTCAGAGAAGAAGATAAAATCAACAACACGCTCGTTCAGTTCCCAAGCAGGAGTGAAGTCCAGTTTGATGTATCCGCGAGTGATGCGGTGTCCTGCACTATGGTTCATGCCGAAAGCAACCTCAGATATGGACGCGCCGCAATCGTTCTGCGCCACCGTTCCCCATGTGTGACGGAAAGTATAGACGCAATACCAGTTCTCCTTTGCAATGCCCATGCTCTCACAAATCTTTCGGATGCCTATGTTCACGTTCGCGCTGAAACTGTCGCTGGTGGTGTGCCTGTCATGGAAGTTGAACAGCCATTCACTGCCTGGTACTGAAGCATACTTCTCAAACAACGGCTTGATTATCTCCGGCACACGCATTTCAAAGTATGCTCCATCCGCACGGCTGCGCATGGTCTTCGCACGCTTGTAGTGGATGATGCCACCGTGATAGTCCTCCCTGCGCAGGTTGTATAAATCGACCGTGTTGATGCCTCCAAGACACAATACCATCATAGCCACGTCGCGCCCAAGTTCGGGCAACGGCAACTTCATCTTGCTCTCGGGCAGGGGAGCGGAAAAGAACCTGCGGCACTCCTCCGCACTGATGGCTCGTTTCTCCGGGCGGTCTGCATGTGGTATCTTCACCTTTACCCACGGATTGGTCTTCACTCTGATCAGCCCGGTGTCATAGTCATTCAGTTCCTCGATGGCTGCGCGAAACACCTGCCTCATGCACACAGGGTACATTTCCTTTGCCCTGTTCGTCTGTTCCAAACTCTTTATCCACTTAGCCACGTTCGTAGATGTTAGTTGCGAGAACTTCACCTTGGTAGTCCCGAAATAACGCTCCATGTGCTGGAGTGCCAACTCGTAGTTCTTTGCGTTCCTCGCCTGTCCGTTGTCGATGAGGCGGTCAATGTGCCGTCGCGCATAGTCCGAGAAGCACAAGTCCTCGTCACCTTTAAGCAGGTAGTCCACAACCATTCGTGCAGTCCAGTTGCGAGTGTCCGTCTTGTTCAACTTCGCATTGTAGTCAAGAATGAGCGCAGTGCAGAACTGCATCACTACAGGGTCGGTGATTTCCTTGCTCCTTGACAGTTCTCGCTTAGTCACCATCTTGTCCGTCTTGATGTACTGTGTCGTGCGGTTGTGCGTCACTCTGATATAGACAGGAAAGAACCCGTCATTGCGCATTTTCTGTACGCATGCTTTCAATGTTGCCATAATCTGTGTTCCTATCGTTTATATGTAAAATTCTGCAAGTCATTGTTATCTCGGTCATTCAGAACTCTAAACACGCTCTAAACATGGGTTCTGAAATCTCGCAACTTTCTCTAAACATTTCCGTTCATTCTGCTCATTTTCCGTGTCGGAATGAACGAACCTCCATTTACGAAGTTAGGCGGAAGTCCCTTTATTTTCGGGGCTTACCGCCTAACTCGCTTAGTTTCAAGTTCCGTCGCTTATTCTTCGACCGCTGCCTGGGCAGCGGCAAGACGTGCGATTGGCACGCGGAAAGGCGAGCAAGAAGCGTAGTTCATGCCGATTTTAGCACAGAACTTCACAGAGCTTGGCTCACCTCCATGCTCACCGCAGATACCGCATCTGAGGTCAGGACGTACCTCACGTCCGTTCTTCACTGCATACTTGATGAGCTTGCCGACACCCTTCTGGTCGAGCACCTGGAACGGGTCAACCTTGAGGATTTTCTTGTCGAGGTAAACAGGGAGGAACGATGCGATGTCGTCGCGAGAGTAACCGAATGTCATCTGAGTGAGGTCGTTTGTACCGAATGAGAAGTACTGAGCCTCCGTTGCGATACGGTCAGCAGTGAGAGCTGCACGCGGAATCTCGATCATCGTACCGATTTCGAATTCCACCTCGGTTCCATACTCAGCGAACACCTCTCTTGATGCGCTGAGGATAACCTCTTTCTGCTGCTTGAGCTCATAAAGAGTACCAATCAGCGGCACCATGATTTCCGGCTTCGGGTTCTTGCCCTCCAGTTTCAGCTCACATGCAGCTGAGAGGATAGCCCTTGTCTGCATCGCTGTGATTTCAGGGAATGTGATACCAAGACGGCATCCACGGTGTCCGAGCATCGGGTTGTTCTCAGCGAGAGAGTCAACGCGCTTCTTGATGTCAGCCACGTCAACGCCCATCTCCTTGGCCATAGTCTCCTGTCCTGCCTTGTCGTGAGGCACGAACTCATGGAGTGGCGGATCGAGCAGGCGGATATTCACCGGACATCCGTCCATAGCCTCAAGGATCCCTTTGAAGTCAGCCTTCTGATACGGGAGCAGCTCAGCGAGCGCCTCCTCACGTCCCTTCAGGGAGTCAGCGAGAATCATCTTACGCATAGAGATAATCTTCTTATCCTCGAAGAACATGTGCTCCGTACGAGTCAGTCCGATACCCTTCGCACCGAACTCACGAGCCACCTTCGCATCGTGCGGCGTGTCGGCGTTGGTGCGAACCTGCAGCTTGGTGTATTTGTCGCAGAGGTCCATCAGCTCCTTGAAGTCGCCAGAAAGCTCAGCAGCCTTTGTAGGCACCTCACCAGCATACACTTCACCAGTTGTACCGTTGAGTGAAATATAGTCACCCTCCTTGTAAACAACACCTTCGATCTCTACAGTCTTAGCCTTGTAGTCCACGTTGATGGCACCTGCACCAGAAACGCAGCACTTACCCATACCACGGGCCACCACAGCAGCGTGAGAAGTCATACCTCCACGAGCGGTGAGGATACCTTCAGCAGCCGACATACCGGCGAGGTCCTCAGGTGATGTCTCGATACGTACCATGACAACCTTGTGTCCGTCCTTGTACCACTCCTGTGCGTCGTCGGCATGGAAGACAATCTGACCAGTTGCAGCACCTGGAGATGCAGGCAGACCGCGCGTGATAACCTTTGCCTTCTTGAGCGCATCCTTGTCGAATACCGGGTGGAGGAGCTCATCGAGCTTCTGCGGCTCACATCTCATGATAGCCGTCTTCTCGTCGATCTTGCCCTCATGGAGGAGGTCCATAGCGATTTTCACCATGGCTGTACCAGTACGCTTACCGTTACGAGTCTGGAGGAACCAAAGCTTGCCTTCCTGAACGGTGAACTCCATGTCCTGCATGTCACGGTAGTGCTCCTCGAGCTTCTCCTGGATGGAGTTGAGCTGTGCGTAGATTTCCGGCATAGCCTCTTCCATAGAAGGATACTTCTCAGCTCTGTCCTCCTCAGAGATACCAGCTCTCTCGGCCCAGCGCTGTGAGCCAATCTTAGTGATCTGCTGCGGTGTGCGGATACCAGCCACCACGTCCTCACCCTGTGCGTTAACGAGGTACTCACCGTTGAAGAGGTTTTCTCCGTTACCAGCATCACGGCTGAAGCAAACACCTGTTGCAGAAGTCTCACCCATGTTACCGAATACCATAGCCATGACGCTGACAGCCGTACCCCACTCGTCAGGAATACCCTCCATCTTACGGTAGAGGATGGCACGGTCGTTCATCCAGCTGCGGAACACAGCGCAGATAGCGCCCCAGAGCTGCTCGATAGGATCATCCGGGAAGTCCTTGCCTGTGCGCTCCTTGATAGCCTCCTTGAAGAGCTTAACCAGTTTCTTGAGCTCATCTACAGAAAGGTCCTTGTCGAGCACAACGCCGCGCTCTTCCTTCACCTTCTCGATAATCTCCTCAAACGGGTCGATATCCTCTTTGTTCACCGGCTTCATCTCGAGCACCACATCTCCGTACATCTGGACGAAACGACGATAAGAATCGTAAACGAAGTGCGGGTTGTTGGTTTTTCTAGCCATACCCTCAGCCACCTCGTCGTTAAGGCCGAGGTTTAGGATGGTGTCCATCATACCCGGCATAGACGCTCTAGCACCCGAACGCACACTGACGAGCAGCGGGTTCTGTGTGTCGCCGAACTTGGAGTTCATAAGATCCTCAATATGCTTTACAGCCGCCGTTACCTCAGCGTTGAGCAACTCCTTGATTTTCTGCTGTCCAACCTTGTAATACTCATTACAGCAGTCAGTAGTAATGGTAAACCCAGGAGGCACCGGCACACCAATCAAATTCATCTCGGCAAGGTTTGCGCCCTTACCTCCGAGTTCCTCACGCATTTTTGCATTACCTTCGGCTTTTCCATTACCGAAAGTATAAACTCTTTTTTGACTCATAATGTTTGTTGAAGTTAGTATTAAAAATATTTATAAAATTATTGAAATTTAAAAGGTTATACAAAAAAATAGCTTGTTTTAATTGTGTAAGTTCCTCATTTATCCACAAAAATAGCATTTTTTTATCAGAAAAACAAAAAATAGTATGGAAAAATGAAATTTATTTTTTTCTTACCATTTTTTTAGTTCCTCATATAGCCTCTGAACTGGTAGCCCCATGACATTAAAATAAGATCCGACAAGTCCGTTGACCCCAATAAATCCAATCCACTCCTGAATGCCATATGCACCCGCCTTGTCGAATGGCTTGTAGTTGGTGACATAATAGTCGATTTCCTCGTCGGAGAGATTAGCAAAAGAGACTTTTGATGTGACAGCAAACGTCTTACGGCGTTGACTTGTCAGGATAGCCACACCTGTGATGACCTCGTGGTGCTTTCCCGCAAGGCTTCTGAGCATCTGTCTCGCCTCATCGGCATCGTGGGGTTTTCCCAGCACGCACCCTGTACCGTCGTTATCACGCAGATAGACGATGGTGTCGGCAGTGATGATGAGTTCGTTCTCATTCATCGTCTGCTGGTAGGCATCTGCTTTCCTGCCGGCAATAAACATGGGGATTTCCTCCCCGACGAGGGATTGAGGATACGATTCGTCGATTCCACTGAGTGTTCTCACGTTAAATGTCAGCCCAAGCCCTGCAAGAAGTTCTTTTCTTCGGGGAGAGTTGCTGGCAAGGATGATATGGTATTTTGAGAGATTTGAAAGCATTAAGTGATATAGGATTAGGCAATTTACAATTTACTATTTTGAAATTTTCTTTATGAGCGGCAGACAACTGCCGCTTACATGAAAAAAGACGGGAACAATGAGAGCCAAGGGAAGAAAGAGAGCCAAAGGAACAATGAGAGCCAAGGGAACGACGATAGCTATGGGTATCACCAGCCGAATGCGGTGTTATCGTGCATCCATTTGCTCTGTGCTTTGAGCACCTGCTCTATGATGTCGCGTGCGACGCCATCACCCCCCTGAACTGGAGAAACATATTTGGATATAGCCTTAATTTCAGGTGCGGCATCTGCGGGACAACAAGGAAGTCCGCATATATTCATAATTTCATAATCAGGAATGTCGTCGCCGACGAAAATGATTTCTTCGTCAGAGAGATTCAGTTTTTCCTTGAGTTCATGATAATAGCGTAGTTTCACATCTGCTCCAAGAATGATGTGCTTCACTCCAAGTCCCAGATAGCGCTTTTCCACAGAGACGGTCTTGGCACCGGAAATAATCGCGATATGCAGCCCACATTTCACAGCATACTGCAACGCATACCCGTCCTTGATGTTAACGGTACGTAAGGGTGTTCCGTCCTCATGCAAGGTGATGGTCTGTCGGCTGAGCACGCCATCAACATCGAAGAAAACGGCTTTTATTTTTTTCAAATCGAAATTAATCATTTATTATTGGGAGTTAAAATTTCATTTGGAGTTAAATTTCTTTCAGAAATTGGAGTTAATCCTGCGGATGGAGTTAAATTTTCAATTGAAGTTAATTTTTTTTGAAAACGGGAGTTAAATACCTGTGGAATTGGATTAAAGATGCATTTGGGTGAACTATTGACAACTCAGGGGTGCCTCTACCGTTTTTCAGTGGACTGGTGGAGATTGATGACAGACTTGGACAGGATGTCGTAGATGTCGGCAAAATCCTTATGCCCATTATTTTTGAGTTGTTCGATATGCTGCCGGATGACATTGAGGTCATTACGGACAGCAGGGCCGGTCTGTGCCTGCAAAGGCGTACACTGATGGAGTTTAGCAACGGTCTCGTCGATGAGCGGAACCATGACAGAGAAAGGGATTCCGTTCTCACTGAGAATGTTATCGGCAATGGCAGCACAGTGGTTAGCGAAATTGCAGCAGAAGACAGCCGCGAGATGGAGGACTTTGCGTTTTTCACCCTTGATATGGAAAATCTGGTCAGAGATAGAACTGGCCATGATATCGAGCAACTGTTCATCATCGGTATGCTCTGCCTCTAAAAAAAGGGGAATATGCGAGAACTCGACAATACGCTGCTTAGAGAATGTCTGCATAGGATAGAACACCCCTCTCCTGCCCTTTGGAAGCACCTCAACAGACACAGTTCCGGCTGTATGGACAATAAAAGCATTTGGTGAGCAAATGCGTAGTTCTTTAGCCACCTGTGAGATGACATCGTCTTTCACTGCCACGATATAGAGATCGGCATCAGCAGGAAGGCGGGAGATATCGTCGTAAGGGATGGCATGGACTTTGTTTGCCAACTCTGTTGCATGATCAATTGTTCTGCTGAATACCGCCTTGATGGCATGTCCGGCATTGTAGAGGGCATGCGCAAGGCTGGTTGCCAGATTACCGGCACCCACAATCACAATATCCATCGTCATTCAAACTTGTTGATTGATACCGTCTCCCATTTCAGCTTACTCTCATCCTGCTGCTTGCGTTCGATGGCCGGATGTCCGAACGCGATGACACAAAGCGGCTTGAGATATTCCGGGAACTGGAAAATATCGCGCAGACATTCCTCAGCCGACGTGCCGTCGTCCTGCCCTCTGAGCCTCAACTGTGCCCAGCAACTGCCTAAACCGAGCTCAGTAGCCTGATACTGCATAGTGACCGCCGCGATGGCTGCATCCTCCACCCACACATCCGTGAGTGACGTGTCCATCAGCACAATAACGGCAAGCGGTGCGTCGTTGACAAAGTCAGCACCAGCGTTTTTTGACTGTGCCACCTGACGCAGCAGGTCTTTGTCGTCGATGACAATAAACCTCCACGCCCTAGTAGATTTGGACGTGGGCGACATGAGCGCAGCCCTGAGAATGGCCTGTGTCTGGTCGGGAGTAAGTTCCTCATCGGTGAACTTACGTATGCTTCTGCGTTTAGAAACGATATCTCTGAAATCCATGTTTTAATAAATTGGAAGTTAATAGTGAATAGTGAAAAGTGAAGAGTGAAAAGTGTATTTACTCATGCTGTTCATTTAGCACTCTTGCTGAGATGAAACATAAAATTGCTGAGAATGAAATATAAAAAAGGATTGTCACATCAGCACGCACACAATCCTTTTTTATTCGTATCTTACACGTAAAAATCTATAACCATTTCTTACCTGATACGTTCGAGCGACCTTATGAGCTTTTCGTCTCTCCTGATTCCCCTGAAAGCCAGAAAACAGAGAATGACCGAAACAACGGGATACAGCGCATTCAGCTTTAGTTGGAACTCTGCAGGAAATTGAGGGTTCAACTCATTGAGTTTTTGCTGATAGAGCCATGCAAAGAATGCGTATGTGATTAAATATCCAATCAGCAAAATGATGTTGAAAATAGTCAGTCGCATCTGTAGCACCCTCTTGTGGAAGATGACGATTGTGAATGCCGCAAGTGCAATGACGGCAATGAGAATAACCCCAAGCGCCCACGGTCCCGCAGACTGCATCTTAGTGAACGGATCCTGTAATGCGTTGAACGTAAAGTTAGAGAACTCCGCCACCGGCTCTCCGCCTGCATTGTATAATGCAATCGTTGAGCAAAGGGAGACGACAGAAAGCACAATGACAATGAGCAGATAAAGTGTTTGGACTCTTTGTATCATAGGTTAGTAAAAAGCAATCAGTTAATATAAACTATCGTTAGTCTGCTTAGCGGGATTTCTGAAATAGACCTTCCCCTCAACAAACTCCTGAGTTGCGATAAGGCTTGGCTTTGGCAGTCTCTCGTAGTATCTTGAGATTTGGATTTGCTCATCGTTCTCGAACACCTCCTCAAGGTTGTCGTTGCTTGTTGAGAACTCCTGCAGCTTCTTGGAAATCTCATCCTTCATAGCAGCAGCAATCTGATTTGCCCTCTTTCCAATAATCACAACACTCTCGTAGATATTACCTGTCTCCTGGGAGAGGTCGTTGAGGTTACGTGTAACGGTTGAAATCGGTGCGTTTGTTTTTTTAAAGTCCATGATGAATATTTATAATTTAAATATTTATGATTTAGAATTTTATAATGTATCGTTCTTGCATTTTTATGCAGACACCAAAGCAATCAAAGCTAAAATCAGAAACAGAACAGTCATAAGTCTAATGATTTAGTGGTGTTAAAAAGAAAGTCATTGAAGTTGTAAACAAAATATTTATGAGCCGATTTTGTTGGCAGACTGCTTGAAGATTTTCTCAGCCTCATCGAGATATTTGCTTTCCGGGAACTCATTTTTGAATCCGTAGTACTCATCGATAGTGTTCTGATATCTCTCTCTCTCCTTCTCGATGACACTGTTTTGTGCAAGCTTGAACTTCGCCTTGAGAATGAGCAGCGAGAGGTCTTCCTTAAGCTTGGTATAAGGGAATGATTTGATGGCATTCTCGGCAGTGATGATACATGCCTCATAGTTGTTTCCTCCCGCCAGGCAGTTGCCATTATAAGAACCGAGGTCGAAGTAGAGCTTTGCAGCATCATACTCTTTCTGTACGAGCCTGTCCTGGAGCGCATATATCATGTTGTTGATTTCATCCTTCCGCTGTGAATAGGGATAATGCTCCAGGTATTCCTGTAGGGAGTTTATAGCGGCATAAGTTGGTGTCTGGTCAAGTCTTGGGTCGGGCGACTGTAGGTATGATGCTTTTCCGCTGTAGAATCTGGCAAGCTCTGTGTAGATGCCTTTCGGGTAAGTTTTAAAATAGCGGTCGAAATAGACGACAGCGGTCTCGTAGTCTCTAAGGTTAAAATAGCACATGCCGTTCATGAACAAACATTCCTCGGCCTTGTCGGATCCTTTGAAAGGATTGATGAGGTCGGCGAGAAGCTGATAAGCCTTCGTGTAGTGGCCAGCCACATAGCATTGCTTAGCCACCTCGTATTTATATTCCACGTCGTTCGACTTGAAAACGGCATTATATCCCCCTTTACTACATGAGCTGAGGAAAATGATTCCGATAAGTATGGCAAAAAAAGTCCGTTTCATGTTTAATCAAATCAGTATGCTCATAAATTCTTGCAAAGTTACAAAAAAAAACGATAAAATCAGCATTTACGACAAAGAAAAGGTGAAATAATTTGTTTTATTTAGCATTTTTTTTGAAAGCGTGGAAATTTATGGTAAAATATTTTTTGGAATGGAAAAAAGTTGTTAAATTTGCGGTATAATGTACAGTCATCTTATAAGTGTAGAAACGACATTTATAATAAATATCAATTCATTTAATTACTAACTAAAAAACTAACGTTATGAGAAAATTATTTACTTTTTTGACAATGGTTTTCTTGTGTTCGGTGGCCAATGCTCAGGTGATATCGTTCACTGCAGACGATGTCGCAGCAGCAGGAACCCTCGACGGGAAAACGTTTGAAAATGGCGGCTTAAAAATCGAAATTACCGATGTCGATGGTAAAGTGGCCATTGACCAAAACAACTGTTATTTTGGCACGGCAGATGCCAGCACGAAGTATTCCCATCGCATGAAAAGCGGTGGCAAATCGGTTGTAGCCGATGACGGAACTTACAAAAACGCCATAACGGTAACAATCCCCTACGACGGCACACTAAACATCTGTGTACGCTCAGGCAGTAACAGCGCGACTGACCGCAACCTTGTGCTGACACAGAACGACGAAAGCCTTTTTGACGAGATAGTTCAAGAGGAAGGCGGCTATACCGAAGTGACCTTTGACGGTGCGGATAAAGCCACTTATGTTTACAAGGTAATCAGCGTGCCAGTAAAAGCCGGAACCGTCACAGCGACCTATCCGACCGGCGCGCTCAACTTCTATTCATTTGAACTGGTTGCTCCGACAAGCTATGACGTGGACATCACAAGTGCCCCTGAGAGCAGCTACTACAGCGGCGGGATGGACATTTCAGCCGCAGCATTAGCGGGAGCCCTCGGTCTGGAAGACGAAGCCGCACTCGAGGCTTTGCTCACCGGCAATCAGGCATGGTATATCAAGACAGCCGACGGGATGTCGAACGCCACCACCGGCAACACGGGCGAGAATGCCTTCTGGATGACCGAGCAGGGTGAGCCGCAGACCTTCGGCACAGAGGGAAGTGCCTGGTATGTCGGAATCTACTGGCATGCTGCTGACGAAGAGGCAGGCACAGCCGCCTACGTTGATGTTCATGCCGGTCAGAAAGCAGGTTATTTCAGCGATATAGAAGCCAACAGAGAGCTGTCGCAGGTGTTTTACCTTGTGAACGGTGACAAAACCATCACATTCAACGTGAAACTCACTGTGACACCCCCTGAGATGTTCAAGCTCTCGTCGCTGAATATCGTGAAGGAATATGAGCTGGCCATCCCGTTCGTAACCGGTAAGCAATTTGAGAACAAAACGGCGACCATCACACTCGACGGTTTGTATGACGCCTTGGGTGTGACTGCCGAGGAGTTTGACGCCAACATCCTGACAAACGCCTATGCTGAAGTCACTAAATCCACGACAGAGAATGACGTGACGAGCTACACACTCAGCGGCAACCTGATGAACATGCAAGACATCCGCTCAATGACCGACGGCTGGTTCGGGCGTTACACAAACTGGGATGAGGCAAGCGGCATAGAGTCCACACTTGAGATTAACGCTCCCAAGAGCTATGGCACAGACTGCACGCTCTACATCCAGGATGTCGCCTTGGCAGATGGCGAGCTGTCGTTCATCACAGGCCAGTATCCCGGCGCTTTCAAGAAGAACTCCACCGACTACACCTATATTTATATTGTAAACGGCACGACTGCAGCCCGTTTGAAAGTCACGATTGAGATGAGTGATCCCGAAACCTATCCTCTGGATGAACTTGAGAAGGCAGGCGAGACGACTGTAGCCGTGAAGATGAACCCGATGGACAGCTACTCCACCAAGGCATTTGATATCGACGTGGCTGCTATAGCCGAGACATTTGGCTGCTCTCCAGAGGACTTGGACGCAAGCAACATCTACTCTTGGGCAAGCGAAGGACAGATGTCTGACGACCACACAGAGGGCGGTGGCTCCGGCTTCTATTTCACCAGCGACAGCTATATCGGCAGCTGGACCACTTCCTTAGAAACCACCGCTGCTTATTATGTTCATTTCGCCAGCATACCGGAAGGCAAGTTTGAGATTGGTCAGTATCCGAACTATTTCAAAATTGAAGAAGGCGGTCCGGACATTCAGCTCAACCCTGACCTGATTTTCGTCTATGGCAAATATTACTATATCGTTCACATTGACTACACCATCACGAACGATGTGCTTGTGGATCCCAGTACCTGGACCCGCACATACGCGATGGCATACGATGTTCAGCTGATAGATGCTGAGGGTTACGATCAGGACAAGGTCTGTCAGACTACCCTCGACATGGATGATATTGCCGAAGCCATCGGAACAAGCGACCCGAAACTATATACTGAATTATGGAAAGCAAATGACGACGGTACGGAGTCAATGATTTATTCCGACGCCTACAGCTGCACTCCTTATCCTGGCTTCTGGATGACAGGCGACGGCCGCTCAGCAGGAACTTGGGGTAACAGTCCGTCCTATG
>JAEEOB010000186.1 GCA_016284045.1 Bacteroidaceae bacterium | reverse complement strand
GACACCCGCGACAAGAAAGTGAGTTATATGGAGTGTTTCGCCCGACTGATGGCAGGTCTGGCTCCCTGGCTGTCGCTCCCCGACGACAACACTGCCGAGGGGGCGAAGCGAAAGCAGCTGCGTGAGTGGGCACTGAAAGCCTACGCCAATGCCGTCGATCCGGAAAGTCCCGACTACCTGGGATGGAAGTCTGGTGGTCAGACTCTCGTGGATGCAGCCTATCTCGTGGAGAGCCTCTACAGGGGTTACGATGCGCTGTGGGTGCCGCTCGACACGCTCACCAAACAACGGTATATCAAAGAGATTCAGGGACTGCGTCGCTACGACCCCCCCTACACCAACTGGGTGCTTTTCGTGGGAATGGAAGAGGCGTTCCTGATGTATGTGGGTGCCAGCTACGATGCTTACCGCATCAAGATGGCAGTGAGCAAGGCTGAGGAATGGTATATCGGTGATGGGCTGTACAGCGACGGTCCATCGTTCGCCTTCGACTACTACAACGCCTACGTGATTCAGCCGATGTACACCGAAATCCTGGAGATGGTCTCTGCCAAGCGTCCAAACGACAACTACTTGGTACGAAGCCACGGCGACAAGCGCAACGGCGCTAAAAACCGGCTCGAAATCGTCAGAAAGCGTATGCAGAAATATGCGGTAATTCTGGAACGGTTCATCTCTCCCGAGGGCACCTACCCCGTGGTGGGACGCAGCATCCCTTACCGCATGGCGGTTTTCCAGCCGCTCTCCCAATTGGCATGGCGAAAGCAGCTTCCCAAGGAGCTGAGCAACGGACAAGTGCGGTCAGCAATCACCGCAGTGGCGAAAAACATGTTCGGCAAAGCCAACAACTTCAACAAGCAGGGCTTCCTCACCATCGGTTTCCTTGGCAACCACCCGAACGTGGCGGACTGGTACACCAACAACGGGTCACTCTACATGACCTCACTCGCCTTCCTACCGCTAGGACTGCCTGCCGACGACCCCTTCTGGACTGCACCCTACGAGAAATGGACCTCGAAGAAAGCCTGGGAAGGCGATGACTTCCCAAAAGACCACAAATGGGACATCAACCCGCAGATACTGTATTGGGAGTAAAAATCTATAGGTACTATAGGAACTATGATAACTATAGGAACTATAACAACTATTTCAAAAAAATAAAAATCATGCAAAAAATCATTATTCTTGACTTCGGGTCGCAGACCACGCAGCTGATTGGACGGCGTGTACGTGAGCTCGACACCTTCTGTGAGATTCTGCCATACAATAAATTTCCGCACGACGACCCTGATGTGATAGGGGTCATTCTCTCGGGAAGCCCTTTCTCCGTATATGACGACGAGGCGTTCAAGGTGGATCTGAGCCGCATCCGCGGCAGATACCCGCTTTTAGGCATCTGTTACGGCGCACAGTATATGAGCTATGTGTATGGAGGCAAGGTGGAGCCGGCTGGCAGCCGTGAGTACGGCAGAGCCAATCTCACCTGGTTCGAGCAGAAGAATCCGTTGTTCAAGGGTTTTGACGAGAACTCACAGGTGTGGATGAGCCATGGCGACACCATCACCGCCATCCCCGACGGGTTCCGCAGGATTGCATCCACCGGCAAAGTGGAGTTCGCAGCCTATCAGGCAGAAGGAGAGCCGCTATGGGGCGTGCAGTTCCATCCAGAGGTGTTTCATTCCACGCAGGGCAGCCTGCTGCTGAGAAATTTCGTGGTGGATATCTGCGGTGGAAAGCAGGACTGGAGCGCAGCGTCGTTCGTGGAGACCACCGTGGCGGAGCTGAAAGCCCAGTTAGGCGACGACCGCGTGATTCTCGGTCTGTCGGGTGGTGTTGATTCCTCCGTGGCTGCCGTGCTGCTCAACCGTGCCGTTGGAAAGAACCTGACCTGCATCTTCGTTGACCACGGCATGCTGCGAAAGAATGAGTTCCGCGATGTGATGCACGACTATGAGTGTCTGGGACTGAACGTCATCGGGGTGGATGCATCTGCGAAATTCTTCTCCGACCTGGCAGGGGTGAGCGAACCGGAAGAGAAACGGAAGATTATCGGACGCGACTTCATCGAGGTGTTCAATGCCGAGGCAAAGAAAATCTCAGGCGCAAAATGGCTGGCACAGGGAACCATCTATCCCGACCGCATCGAGAGCCTGAACATCACAGGCAAGGTAATTAAAAGCCACCACAACGTGGGCGGCCTGCCCAAGGAGATGCGCCTGGAGCTGTGTGAGCCGCTGAAATGGCTGTTCAAGGACGAGGTGCGACGTGTGGGACGTCAGCTCGGCATGCCGGAACATCTCATCACACGACATCCGTTCCCGGGACCGGGACTGGCTGTCCGCATACTCGGTGACATCACACCGGAGAAAGTGCGTATACTGCAGGATGCCGACGACGTCTATATACGCGGACTGCGCAATTACAAAGTGAAGCTTTCGGGCGAAGAAGCACGGAAGGTGCTGGCGGCCGGTGTCCCCGCCACAATGACCGACGGAGTAATCGAAGTGTCGCTCTACGACCAGATTTGGCAGGCGGGAACCATCCTGCTGTCAACCGTCAGGAGCGTGGGCGTGATGGGCGACGAGCGGACCTACGAGCATCCAGTGGCACTGCGTGCCGTCACCTCCACCGACGCGATGACCGCCGACTGGGCTCACCTGCCCTACGACTTCATGGCGCAGGTGTCGAACGACATCATCAACCACGTGAAAGGGGTGAACCGCGTCTGCTACGACATCTCGTCGAAACCGCCTGCCACGATTGAGTGGGAATAAGTATTCATTTACGATTGAATGATTAATTTGAATATTTAATCATTTATCACAATAATTGTACAAAAATCCAACAAAACGAATAATCCGCTTGTTTTGTTGGATTTATTTTTTATTAATTTTGCCAAAAACATAGATAATCCGGAAATTCCGAAGAATGCGAAAAATCAGAATAATTCAGATAATTCAGAAAATTCAGAAAAAACCGGAAAGCCTAAGAGCACCCAAACCGAATCCTGCTAACACAACACATTGAGACGTTTTTGAATGGTAATTATGCTGGCGGCATTCGCTGCCAGCACTTTTTATCAGCCCCGAACCTTCATGCAGAAAAATCAAGGAAGGGCATTGACGATGACCCCATTTAAACGGCAAAACACTCATTGACTTTAATCCCAACGGGGATAAAATCCACATAAAACTGAAAAAATAACACTTTTTTTTGTTTTTATTAAAAATAATTCATAACTTTACGCATTCAAATTGCAATGAGAACACATTGTTTAAAATAAAAATAAATACTAACTAAAAACTTTACTTAAACTAACGCAGAAAACTAATTATCGGAAACATGCCATGAGTGGTCTTACCACTAAGACTGGGAGACAATGAATACGGCTTGCACTCAAGGCCAAAGCAAAGCGGCTTCCGAAAGGAAGCCCACCTTAAACAAATATGCTGTGCAGACAAGCCGAAGGCACAGCCAATTATAAACAAACAAAAACACAACTTATGAAGAAGATTTATTCCTTTATGATGTTGATGGCACTGACTTTCTTCACCAGCCTGAACGTGTTCGCTGAGGCTGGCGACGTGACAGTGAACGCTGATATCGACTTCAACGTGGCGCTTGCTGCCAATATACAGGGCACAGTGAACTCCATGTCGATTTCAGGCAGTTGCTACCTGTCGGATGTTACGGAAGACAACAAAGTGCTACGAAACGTGGACCAGACCTGCCCCGTGGTTATTCCTGAGGAGCAGTATGCGAAAGCCAAGGACGTGGTGAACGTGTCGTTCGACATGGCTTGGGGAAACAAGAATGGCATGGGTTCCGGATTCCGCCTCGTGGATGCAGATGGCGAATACATCGCCACATTCCAGATGGCACGATGGGACGGAAAAGGCACGAACGGCAACACGCTGGGTATCGACATGAGCGGGCTATATGCCGGTCAATACAACAACGCGCCGATTCTCGACCGAATGACCCATTTCGACATCACGATCGACTACAAGTCGAAAATGATTACCACTGTGGTGAGCTGTGCGAACCTCAGCACAGAGAATACATTCACCGTGGCTATGACAAACACCAATCCGATTGCCAAGTTCGAGCACTTTGCTTACGGAGTTGGAGGCAACACCGACCGTGCTGATGCGTTCGACAACTTGAAAATCACCACCACGGAGGGCGACTACAATGTTCCTACCGCTGAGTACACCGTGAAATACGTGTGCGGCGAAGAGGAAGTAAAGGAGGCTGCAACGCGCAGCGGCGATGTGGGCGATGTCATCACACTGATTGCCAACGACAAAGAAAAGTTCTACAACGATGACCAGACAAAGAAATACCAGTATGTGTCGGACGACGCAGCTGAATACACCATCGCTGAGGACGGAACAACAGTCGTGACTGTCACCTTCGAGGAAATGGCAACATTCGAATATGAGGTGAAAGCAATCATCGGCGACGAGGATGAGCAGATTGTGGAATCCGGATCGCTCTTCGAAGACGAGACCAAGTGGGTATACTGGCATAAATATATGCCGTTTGAGGACAAATGGTTTGAATTCGACGGCTCAAGCTATGGAACAGAGATAAGCTCCATGGACCCAGGCATCAATGTGGATTTCGCACCATCCGACGTTTCCTATTTCTTTGAGATTGAGGACATGAAATTCAACAAGAACCCGGCAACATCTGGTAGCGGCGAACGTTACTCTGGAGGACTCGGATATGGACATGCAGCCAACACCAACTGCAAAATCGAGAAAACCATCGAGGGCGGAAAATATAAGGGCATCCTGGCTGGTATCTCCCGACGTAGCGGAGGCACAAAAATCGGACTCTCATACATCAATGCCAGTGGCGCGCTCGTTGCTACAGGTGCTGAGTTCACTTTCACGAACACCGGTACTGAAGACGTTGTCATGACTGTTAGCGATGTGGAGATTCCCGCATGCAGCGGAATCGCGCTCGTTGAGCTCAACAATGCCAACACCGTGACATACTTCGACTATCTGACCTTGGAGAAGACCGGTGAGCTGGACAACTACACCGTGACCGTAAACACAACCGAGAACGGAACAGTTGAGCCAGACGTGACTGAGGCTAAGGTGGGCGACATCGTGACTCTCACCATTACTCCAAACGAGGGCTATGCAGCTAAGGAAGTGGCAGCTTACTACATCCAGACCACAGAGACACCTGCTGCTGAGGAAGGCGGAGAGCCTACCATCACAGAGGAGCAGATTCCTGTGACCGTGGCTGACGACTATACCATCGAAATGCCGGCACACAACATCTTCGTGTCCGCTACATTCGAACTGGCATACGCCATCACAACCGAGGGTGAGAACGTGACCATCACTACCGACCCTGCCGACCAGGCATTCGAGGGTGACGTGGTGACCATCACCGCCAAGGCTGACACCGGCTACGACCTCAAGGAGGTTACCGCTGTGGATGCTGACGGCACCACAATCGAGATTGCCGGCGACAACACCTTCACCATGCCCGCAAAGGCTGTGACCATCACAGCTACCGCAGAGGAGAAGCAAATCTACATCGAGACCGACATGACCAGCGCATTCGACGCTCTGACACAGGCTTCGAACTGGACTACCTTCTATGGCGGAGCGGCCGCAGCTGTTGGCTGGGCTTGTCCTCAGGTGACTACCAACACCGGCAAATCAGTGGCATGCTGTGAATTCTATGACGGAGCCGGCTGCGCCAACACGGGCGACATGCTCTATCAAACCGTGACCGGTTTGGCTAAGGGAACCTACAAAATCGAGCTTTACGGAGCTGCTGCATTCACATTTGACCGTGGCTTCGGATCTATGGCATTCACAGGAGATCTCTCAGTTGACAAGAGCACTGTTTACGGTGGTGAAGACGGAAAGCAAGGAGGGGCCAAGATTGAGCCATCGGAAGACGTATCCACAGGTGTAAGCCTAACAGCAACTACTTCTGAAGGCACCTACGGCGGCGAAATCGCTATCTGGTATGCGACGAACTTCAACCCTGACGGTCCATCCACCGTTGTGCTCGATGGCGTTGAGGTAGGAGAGAACGGTGAGGTGAAACTGGCTATGACCAAGACCTCTCAGTCAACCAACTGGCACGTGATTCAGCTGAAGGGCGTTACCGCTCTGGTAAATGCCAAGGATGCTCTCGCAGCAGCAGTTGCACGCGCTGAGGCTGTGGATAAGACTGCTATTCCTGAGGCTGTTGGCAACGAGCTCGACCAGGCTGTTGCAGACAACAACAAGCTGTATGACACCGCTGAGGAATATGAGCAGGCCATCAAGAACATCGACGACGCTGTGACAAAGGCTAACGCATACGCGGGCGCAAGCGAATACTTCGAGAAGATGGCGGCTGTGCTCGACAAGACCAACGTTTATACCGAGGAGGCATACAACGCTGTATATGGCACATGGAAGCAGCAGTATGACGAGGGCACTCTCGACGAGGCTATCCTCTCCACGCTAACCGCCAACCTGGCTTACAGCAGCGGCTGGCATACTGCCAACAACATCGACGACGTGCTCCTCTCAGCATGGACTATCGGAGGCACCCAGTGTCATGAATATGATAACGGCATTGCCCTGTACATCAACACATGGAGCGTTGAAGGCAACAACGACAACTCCGGATTCTTCACTCCGTTCTTCGAGTACTGGACTGGCGACGCCAACTCACTCGCAGCTAACCCGCTGACAGCCACAATGACTGGCTTGGAGGCAGGAAAAGCCTACACAGCTACTGCAAACGTGCGTGTACGCATCAAGAACGGTGCTGAAGGCGAACCTACCGGAATTACCCTGAAAGTAGGCGACGGCGAAGCTGTTGACGTTACCACAGGAGAAAACGCTGTTAACAATGACGGCACTGCAACTCCATTCTATGTCGGAACATTCACCGCAACCGGCGTTGCAGATGAAGAGGGCAAGGTGACCATCACCTTCGACGTGGCTGACGGCAACAACATCAGCTGGCTGAGCTTCAGAGATGTTATGCTCGAGGAGGTTCAGACTGTATTCGAGGTTGTGGCACAGGCTGAGAACGGAACTGTTGACGCTCCTACAGAAGCAGAGGTTGGCTCAACCGTTTCTCTCACACTCACACCTAACGAGGGCTTCGAATTCGATGACCTCACCGTAAGCACCTTCACATGGACTACCGACGAGGAGACTGGTGAGCAGGATATGGAACTCGGCGATGAAATTGAAGTGACTGAGACCGAGACCGGCTACACATTCGTTATGCCAGCTGCTAATGTGACTGCCATAGCAATCTTCAAGGAGGCTAAAATCAAGAACGAACCTGGCACATACAAGAACACTCCTCTCGCACATGATATGTTCAAGGGCTGGAACGGCTTCGATGACTATGCAAAGGTTAACAACGAGAATCCTTACTGGGATGCTCCTGAACTCCCTGCAAACCTTGGAGCAGGCAAGACCGTATACGGAAGCGGCAACGTTACCAACACCGACTATGCAGACGTAACTGGTGCTGAGACACTCCGCATCACTGGTACTCCAGGTATGCAGTTCCGCGTTTTGATGAACCGTCAGGCTGACAACAGCCTCATCGAGCTGAACCCTGTAGTAGGTGAGGAAGGCTATGTTGACGTAGACCTCACTCCATACGAGTATGTTCACATCAATGCCATCAAGACAGGCTGGGGCTCACCGGAAGGAACCGTTGAGAGCCTTATCCTCAATCCTTACGAACTCCAGACCGCTTACACTGTTGAAAGCTATGTTGGCAGCTTCTATGAGGGACTTCCTGTTGAGGTTGACCTCCAGGGCATCCTTGAGGCTATCGGCGCATCAGCAGACGACACCTACACCGTTGTGGCTGAATATCCTGACGGCACCCGCGCAACCAGCGTACGCGGAGACACCGACGGATGGCGCGACGCTGAAGGCAATCCGAAACTGTGGCAGGACGGTCCTGACTTCTATCTCCAGGATGACGCAAACGACTTTACCACTTTCTACATGGGTGGCTATCCTGGCAAAACCGACGAGGAGAAGGAATTCACCGGAACACTTGTGTTCATCAACTCCGCAACGGGCGCAGAGCAGAAGGTTGACTTCACGCTCAAGTACATCCCTGTTCCTCCGGTTGAGCGCAACATTGTTGCCACTATCGTGAAGACTGTTGAATACACCGCTGAGGATGGCGACTACACCATGAAGGAAGTTGCCCTGACTGAGGACGAGATTGCACAGATCACTGAGGCACTCGAATTAAAGTTACTCGACCAGGCTGAAATCTTCGGATGGAATCCAAGTGACGAGTCATTTGTATCCAACTGGAGTCAATACGACGGATGGCGCAATGCCGAAGGCGACTTCGCCAACTGGACCGGTACCATCGAGGCGCCTGTAAGCGTGAAGATTCTGGAAGGTGGTGAAGTTCCGCTGACCATCGCTGACGGTAAATACCGCACCTACAACATCAACGGCGCACTCAACACCGTAACTACTTTCTGGGCTTACGCTAACGAAACGGATGCAGTGCTCGTGGAAATCGACGTAATCTTCCCTACAGGTTATCCGATTATCATAGACGAGGTTGAGAACGGTACTGTTACTGCTAACAAGTATGAGGCAGCTGAAGGCGAGACCATCACCCTCACTGTTACTCCTGACGCAGGCTACAAGCTTGAAAGCATCAAGGCTATTGAGCAACATCCTGAGGTTAAGGCTCTCGGAGGATTCGCTGCAGCTAATGGCGATGAGGTTCCGCTCACCGAAGGCACCGATGCTGAAGGAAACACCATCTACACATTCACGATGCCTGATGCAGCTGTTAATGTAATTCCTGTATTCAGCGTATCCACTGGTATCAACACGCTCAATGGCGCAGACTTCGCAACTAACCTCAACGAGGCTCTCCGCAACGGCAAGGTATTCGACGTATCTGGCCGCAAGGTTAGCAACGTGGTTAAGGGCGGCATCTACATCGTTGACGGCAAGAAGGTGATCATCCGCAAGTAAACTCTCTGATAGTTTCTATAGATCCTATAATTCCTATAGTTTCTATAAAAAACTATAAATCAAAGAAGCCCGGCAGTTGCCGGGCTTCTTTTGTCTTCTTGTCTTCAAAAAACTAAATACTCAAAATAAATCGTAAATCTTTAAATCGTAAATCTTTAAATCGTAAATCTTTAAATCGTAAATAAAACTGTCTTCTTGAATTCAATAAATCAACAGACCCGCCAGTCCGCAGATGACAAGAAGCAGAATCGGGTTGATTTTATAAAGCCTAACACCGACGAAGGCGAAGCAGAAAATGATGATGCTCGTGATGAAGGCGAACCAGCTCTCCGAGGGAGTGCTGAAGTTCTCCGCTGTCATCAGCTGGATGGCTGCGGCTGCGATAAGGCCGACTATCACGGGGCGGATGAACGAGAAAATGTTATGCACGTTTTTAGAGTCGCTGTGCTTGATAAGGAAACGGCTGATGTAGAGCATCACAAGGAAAGGGAGCCACAGCACGGACAGCGTGGCGAACACGGCACAGATGATAGCCACCCATTGCGGATAACCTTCGTTCATAGCCACGGTATAGCCGGTATAGGTGGCACTGTTGATACCGATGGGACCGGGTGTTGACTGACTGATGGCAACGATGTCGGTGAACTCGGCGTTCGTCAGCCAGTGGTTCTTCTCCACAATTTCGTTCTGCAACAGCGAAATCATGGCATAACCGCCTCCAAAATTGAATATTCCAATTTTTGAAAAAGTCAGAAATATCTTGAGAAATAACATAGATGCTTTATTTAGTGAAAAGTGAAAAGTGAAAAGTGTAGTTACTCTGTGTAGTAGGAATTACTTAATGTATATCTGCCAATTGCTATGACAATCGTCTTATCTTCTTTTCTTCTTATCACTTCATCTTTCCGTAGAGGAAGCCGGAGACAGCGGCGACGAGGATAATCCAGATGGGAGAGACACCGAAGAAGGCGATGAGGATGCAGCAGACTATAGGCACCCAGATGGTGTGGCGGTTGAGCCTCGCCGACTTGGCAAGCGAGAAGCAGGGAGCAGCGATAAGCGCGACCACAGCCGGACGTACGCCGCGGAAAATCTTCTCCACGTAGATATTCCCTTTGAACGCCTGGAAAAACATGGCGATAAGCAGGATAATCACGATGGAAGGCATGGCTGCCCCCAACGAGCACACCACCCCACCCTTCACGCCGTGGAGCTTGTTGCCGATATGCGACGCCATGTTGATGGCAAACACTCCGGGGGAAGCCTGCGACACCGCCATGATATCCACAAACTCCTCCTTCGTGAGATATTTACCCTTATCCACGAGTTCACTTTCAAGAAGGGGGACCATTGCATAGCCCCCCCCTATCGTGAATAAACCGATTTTACTGAATGTCCAGAAAAGATGAAACATACACTTTTCACTATTCACTTAATATTTCCCTCTATCCATTTCCTTGCATTGACAAACGCCTCCACCCAAGGAGTAATTTCATTGTTCTTGCGGTCAGCTGGATAATGTGCCTGCTGCCAAGGAAAAATGGCTCGCTCCAGGTGCGGCATCATAGCCAGATGCCGTCCGTCGCTGCTAGCCAGCCCCGCCACGTCGTAGTCGCTGCCGTTGGGGTTGGCGGGATAACCGTGATAGTTATACTTTGCCACGATATTGTAGGTGTCCTTGTCGTCGGGCAGATAGAAATTGCCTTCACCGTGTGCCACCCAGATACCGAGCTTCGAGCCGCTGAGACTTCCGAACATCACGCTGTCGTTCTCAGGAATGGCAACGGTGACGAACTCGCTCTCAAACTTATGCGACACGTTGTGGAGCATCTTCGCGTGATGCGAAGCCTCGGGTGTGTTGAGCAGTCCTAGCTCAACCATCAGCTGACAGCCGTTGCAAATACCCAGAGACAGTGTGTCCTTGCGGGCATAGAACGCATCGAGCGCGGCTTTTGCCTTCGGATTATATAGAAACGCTCCTGCCCAGCCCTTCGCGCTTCCGAGCACATCGGAGTTGGAGAAGCCGCCGCAGAACACAATCATATTGATGTCCTCGAGGGTCTCACGACCGCTCACCAGGTCGGTCATCATCACGTCTTTCACGTCGAAACCGGCGAGATAGAGCGAATAAGCCATTTCTCGTTCTCCGTTCGTGCCTTTCTCACGTATGATAGCAGCTTTCACGCCAGTGCGCTCACGCCGGTCGGCACTGATACCATACTGGCTGAGCTTGCCTGTGAACGAAGCGGGGAAACGGTGTTCTATCGGCTGATGCTTATAATTGGCGAAACGCTCGTCGGCCATGCCGTTGAAACTCTGGTTGCGGTCAAGAATATGTGAGGTGTCATACCAGATGTCGCGCATCTTGTCGATGTCGAACGACAAGGCTTTCTTGCCTTTCTTCACCGTCAGCTTGCGTGCTGCCACCGGATGACCGATCTGAAGGTAGCCCACCTCGTTCTCCTCAAGCACTTCCTCCACCCTCGTCTGATTGGATGCACTCACCTGCACGATCACACCTGGGTTCTCGGCAAAGAGAATTTTCACGAAGTCGTTCTCTGCTATTGCATTAAGGTTTATGCTCAGTCCACCTTCCTTGTTGGCAAATGCCATCTCAAGAAGCGTGGTGATCATACCGCCTGCGCTGATGTCATGTCCGGCAAGGAGAAGCCCCTCATCAACCAACTGCTGGACAGCATTGAATGCATCACGGAAATACTCGGGATTCTTCACTGTCGGCACGTCGCTGCCAACTTTCCCGAGAGTCTGAGCGAAGGCTGATCCTCCGAGACGGTGCTGATCGAACGAGAAGTCGATATGATAAATCAAGGTTGTGCCGTCGTTGACGATGACCGGTCCCACCACTTTGCGGATGTCGCTCACCTCACCGCCCGAGCTGACGATGACCGTTCCCGGACTGATGATTTTCGAACCGTCCGGGTATTTCTGTGTCATCGAGAGGGAGTCCTTGCCCGTCGGAACGTTCACACCGAGCGCACAGCAGAAATCGCTCAGTGCCTTCACACCGGCATAAAGCCGGGCATCCTCGCCTTTCTGTGAGCGGCAAGGCCACATCCAGTTAGCTGAGAGCGAGATGCTGTCAATTCCCTCTGCCATAGGTGCCCAGACGATATTTGTCAGCGCCTCAGCCACGGAGAGCACCGATCCGGCAGCCACATCGGCAAGCCCTGCCTGTGGGGCATGTCCAATGGCAGTGGCGATTCCTTTCACGCCCCGGTAGTCGAGTGCAACCACGCCGCAGTCAGCAAGTGGCAGCTGAATCTCGCCCTGACATTGCTGCATCGCCACCTTACCCGTCACACTGCGATCGACTTTGTTGGTGAGCCAGTCTTTGCAGGCGACTGCCTCCAGCCGCAGGACATTGGCAAGGTATTCATCTATATGGTCTATGGAATATTCTGCGTTTTCGTATGTGCGCACGACGGTCTCGTCGCGCATATAGGTCTTGGGGGAATGTCCGAACATTTGCGCCACATCGAGGTCGAACGGCCGCACGCCATCGCCCTGCTCGAAGGCGAAATGGGCATCACCGGTGGTTTCTCCCACCACATAAAGCGGTGCGCGCTCACGTTCTGCTATCTTGCGCACATGGTCTATATGTTTCTCCTGAATGAGGAGTCCCATACGCTCCTGGCTCTCGTTGGCGATAATCTCTTTCGACGAGAGGGTCTGGTCGCCGATAGGCAGCTTCGTCATGTCGATGAGACCGCCACACTCCTCCACAAGCTCCGACAGACAGTTGACATGACCGGCTGATCCGTGGTCGTGGATCGACACCACCGGGTTGACTTCCTCCTCGCAGAGTGCCCTGACGAGGTTGTTGGCGCGTTTCTGCATCTCCGGGTTCGCACGCTGCACAGCGTTCAGCTCGATACCGCTTGAATAGCGTCCGGTATCGACCGACGACACGGAGCCGCCGCCCAGTCCGATGCGGTAGTTGTCGCCTCCGACAACCACAATCTTATTGCCTTTCTCCGGTGTGCCTTTCAGACAGTCGCGGCGGGTGCCGTAGCCCACACCGCCAGCAAGCATGATGACCTTGTCGTAGCCGTACTGCTCGCCGTTCTCCTCATGCTCGAACGTGAGCACAGAACCGGTGATAAGCGGCTGACCGAACTTGTTGCCGAAGTCGCTCGCGCCGTTGGAAGCCTTGATGAGTATCTGCTCGGGGCTCTGATAGAGCCATTTCCTTACAGGAAGCAGCTGCTCCCAAGGCAGCACCTCTTCAGCATGGTTGCGCGGATAGCTGGTCATATAAACCGCCGTGCCGGCAATCGGCCAGGAGCCGACACCGCCGCCCATTCGGTCGCGGATCTCACCGCCTGTGCCTGTGGCAGCACCGTTGAACGGCTCCACGGTGGTGGGGAAGTTGTGGGTCTCTGCTTTCAGGGAGATGACCGACTCGATGTCCTTCACCTCGAAGTAGTCGGAGGTGGAGTGGTCGGCTGGGGCGAACTGCTCCACTACCGGTCCCTTTGCAAACGCCACATTGTCTTTATAGGCTGATATGATTTGATTGGGATTGAGCTGCGTAGTCTTCTTTATCATGCTGAAGAGCGATGACTCCTGCTCCACTCCGTCGATGATGAACGTGCCGCCGAAAATCTTATGACGGCAGTGCTCGGAGTTAATCTGTGCGAATCCGAACACCTCAGAGTCGGTGAGCTTTCGGCCAAGCTGCTTTTCCACCTTATGCAGATACTCGATTTCCTCGGGACTGAGCGCCAGGCCCTCCTGCTCGTTATACTCCTCCAGGTTGTCGATATGAAGGATGGGGGCAGGCTGGATTTTCACGTCGAAAATCTGCTGGTCGAGTCCTTTATACATCCGCTGCAGCATCGGGTCGTAGTCGGCATCCTCGCTTTCAACCGGGAAATATTCCTCAATACGGGTGACACCCTGAATAGCCATGTTTTGGGTGATTTCAACGGCATTCGTACTCCATGGGGTGATCATCTCACGTCGCGGACCCACAAAAAAACCGGCCAGCGCATCGGACTCCTCAAGCGTCGCCTCTCCGTAGAGCCAGCACAGCTTGGCTTTTTCCTCGTCACTGACCGCATGGTCGATACTCGTCGCAATCACACTCTTTGAAGGTGTTCTGAAAAAATAAATCATATTTTTACCTTTATATTATGAAATCTTTTGCAAAGTTACGATTAAGCGAGCACAATACAAAATAAAACGGAGTTTTAATTTTGAATTGTCGAGCGATAGTAACTTCGGCGCAAGCCAAAGTTAGGGGAAAAAACGGGTAAGAACAGGTTGAATAACCTTACTAATTGAATAGAATATGGATTTTTGTCCCAATGTCCCCCACTCCTTTATTCTATTATTTCGGGCGAAATCGACCGTTTTTCCATCGATTTCGTCCAAAATCCAAACAAAACGGGCGAAATCGACACTCTTTTCACCGATTTCGCCCAAAGCGCTCAAATCGGCAGGATAATAAAAGGTCAGACCTCACAGCAAATAGTTCTGCTTCTGCCGGGCAGGGTCGAAGAAAGCGACGCCACGGTTGCCGAGGTCGAAGGTGGAAGTGGTGGGGAGGCGGTTGATGAGTCTGTCCCAAAGTTCAGAAGCCGAATGACGGATGTCCTCTATGATGACGCATGAATTGGCAGAGAAACGGTCTGAACGGATATCATTCTCAAGGATTTGGAGATGGGTTTTATCATAATAACAGACGACGGCACCATCAGACTGGCGGTACTTCCGGCTGAGCGGTGCCACAAGATGCGCCTTGGTGATGTTGTTGTCGGTGTTTGCCACCACATCAGCCGCTTTCAGCCAATAGACGATACGGAACAACTGCCGGTCGGCACGGGTGCCATGAAACTCGTCGAAGGCATAAAACCAGCTTTTGTCGGAGACGGCATCCCTGACAAACTCATACGCCCACGGAGACTGTACGTTGAATCCATGGCGGTGCCACCAACGGCTCGGAAGCGAAAGCCAATAACTGAATCGTTGCATAAAGGTTATGCAGAAAAAGTGTCTGCTATGAAAATGAATGCAAATATAAGCATAATATCCGAACAATCAAGCTGGCTGGCGTTTTTTTACCCGTTTTTTTCACAAAACAGCCCTTATAGTTTACCATCTGTATTCTCATCTGCGCGTGTGGCGGTTAGAACGGCGAGGAGAATAACGTCGGTGAGTGCGGGTTCGACGGGTTCTTCTGCGAATACTGCGACGTTTCTTCTTTACCACGGTCTTTCTTTTCGTATGCTTTCTTGTTTTCTTTTTCGTTTTCTTTTTCGCCTTCTTCTTATGAACTACACCACCACCAGCCACAAACGTACTTTTGGGAACATTAGCACTTACCGTGTCTGTCGCTGAGGTCTTGGAAGTACCGGAAAAGAACTCGTACTTTTTTAAACCTTTCCAGACCAATATGGTCATGACAACACATATCAGCAACTTCAGCGATATTCTAATTATGTAACCTATGCGACCTTTCATGCACGTTTTTCGTTTTCACTACGCAAAGTTACAAACAATTTTAATACCCAAAGAATCTCCGGCAGAAAAAAACAAGGATCCAAAGTTTATTTCAGTAGATTTTTGTATATTTGCATTTATTTAAAAATGTGTGCCCATGATTGAATGAAACACACGAAATAATAAAACAAGGATTTGTACGTTAATCGTACATATATTAAAACGAAAACCAATATGATATACACGAAAACTGGCGACAAAGGCATGACGAGCCTTGTGGGCGGACAGCGGGTGAGCAAGACCGACCCGAGGCTTGAAGCATACGGCACTGTGGACGAGCTGAAC
>JAEEOB010000185.1 GCA_016284045.1 Bacteroidaceae bacterium | reverse complement strand
CTTGGCACCCGGATGCAGCGGGTCATCCTGATGGAAGCCCCCGTGAAACCGATAGGTCACGATAATGCCGTCATCTGTCGCCTCCACATCTCTCGTGGGTGACAAGCTTTGTCCAATACAGTTCAATGTCATGAACAGGGAAAGGATAAATAAAACATACTTCATAACTCTTCCTCCCATTTTCACTTTGTGAGAATCATTTTACGGGTGTCGATAACCTTGCCGTCTGCAATAAGAGAATAGAGATACATGCCTTCCTGGAGATTGGTGCCATATACAGAGACGCTCGACCGTCCACGGTCTGTTATCTGAATCTTTTCTATCTGCTTGCCGCTCATGTCGTAGATGAACAACGTGGCATTGCTCACGCTTTTGGGCAAGTTCACAGCTATGGCAGTCCTGTCCGTGAAGGGATTAGGCACGTTCTGTCCCAAAGAGATAATCTCTGTGCCTCCGTCAGTGATGACATTGTCTGTGATTCTGCCTTTTTTCCTTGAAGGTGAATGACTGTTGGGGTTTCGGAGTGACGCATTCTCCTCCTCAAGAACCTCGATCCGTTCCTGCAGCTCATTGATGGATTGCACGAGCAGCGGAATCATCTCTATGTAGTTGATGCTCACGTTGCCGTTCTGATCCTCATAGACCAGTTCCGGATAGACACTCTGGAGCTGGTCGGCGGCAAGACTGTAACGTACTGAAGACATACGGGTCTGGGGAACTTCATCGTTTGTGGCAGATGCATCTTCGTAAGCTTCCAGTGTCTCAAGTTGCTCAGCCGTCAGTTCCTCACCAGCCTGAAGCGTCTGCTCGATAGCCTCAATTTCTGTTGGTTTGGAAGAATTACCGGAAAGTCCCGAATCATTGGCTGAAGAAGTACGCTCTATGTTCTGGATTCTCAGGAGCTGTACCTGACGGAGTTTGTCGGACACACTCGCCCCCTCCTCATCAACATCACGTGACACCACCTGAATGGTTGAGGATGCGTCATTCTGAGAGTCTGGTGAACTCGAAGATGCAGACGGTGTAAGCACATTGGCATAAAGCGTGCCTGTCACACGGACATAACCTTGAAATAACCGGCATATACACCCTGATGATTTGTATTAATACTCAACCCGGGGCCTGAGCAGCCATATACTCCGGCACCGTTTGTGATATCGTCTCCTCTCAGACCTCCAGCCAAGGCGAAACTTAAAGAGCTGGAATTTCCACCAAGCGATTTAATGCCGATATAAGATTGGTCAGAGCTATTGCTGGGCCAAATGCTTATTCCGTAAGATTCAACGTTTGGTCTTAACAGACTCTGAATATGAATACCATATTTGGCGCTGTATGTAGCATTATTGGGAATCATGCTGAAAATATGCATATCATGATTTCCTCTATTCCACAAATATAATCCATTTGAATTTGTTCTCTGGATTGTAAGAATATAATCAGACATGGGTTCCCTTCCAATTCCCATCTGGCTGTCTTCATTCACATACACTTGGGAATTAATGTTGGCACAAAAAAATAATGCCGATACAAAAATGATAAATTGTTTCATGGTGAATGGAATTAAGAGTTAATATTTCTGCAAATATACGATTAAGCGAGAGAAAAACCAAATTTATTTGAGTTTTTCCGAGCGAGAGTATATTCGGCGCAGCCAAATTACGATTAAGCGAGAGAAAAACCAAATTTATTTGAGTTTTTCCGAGCGAGAGTATATTCGGCGCAGCCAAATATACTCTTTTCCGTCAAACCATAAAAAACACTCTTCTATTCCCCATTATTTCCTGTTTCGCGGGATAATTACTTCCTGTTTCAAAGAAATATTATTCCATTTCAGACTATGCCGGATTCTTTTATTTCACAAGAATCTTCTTTCCTCCTATAGTGTAAACCAGACACATAGAGCGTCTGAGGTACAATGCAGGTACAAAAGCCCTTGATAGGGAGCATAAAAGTTCTTAGTTGTCAACAAAACAAATCGTCCAGGATGAGTTCTCGTTGGATGCATTCAGAATGCTCATTCCTGTCAATACCCTTGGTCGTTATCATGGTCACAATGACATTCTTGTCGGTGTTTGTTGTCTCGATGAATGTTGAGACCTTGCGTTCGATGTCGTCCTCGTCCTTGGCGGTCATAGTGTATGGTCTGTTCCAGAACTTCATTTCACAGATGTTGATAGTCCTGTCTGCACGGTCAATGAGCATGTCTATCTGTGCAGAACGCTGTTCTCCTTTGCCAAACCACGAAAAGACATTGGCTGTTATGCCAGATATGCCCAATGCCTTTTTGATTTGCTCCACGTGGTTCAAACAAAGCACTTCAAACGACAGTCCGCTCCATGTGCTGTAAACATGGGAGTTTTGGTTGCTTGACCAATAATTGGCATCGTGGGTATCTGCCTTCTTCATGACCTGAAAGTAGAACAGGGTGAAGGAATCGACAAGCTGGTATAGTGTGTCTGTGCTTTTCTTTTCCTCGGAGTTATGGCTTCTCTGGTTCCCGTTTCTCATGATGAAAGGCTCGTAGCTGCGAATAAATCCACAACTCTCCAACTCTTCAAGCATCATAGAGAATTTTCCATTATCGGAGAGTTTCGTCTTTTCAAGCACTTCTTGCCGAGTCAGTCCTTTTCCCTTGGTTGCCAATGCTGTAACAATCTTGATGTGGTTGACGGCATTCTTATACAGCGAATTGTATATACTTTGGAACTCGTCATGCAGTTCGCCATCCTCAGCAAAAACAAGCCTGTCAATGTTCTGTGCCATTCCTTCGCCCTTGTTCATTTTTGACAGATAGAAAGGCACACCACCAAAAACCATATAACACTCGGCTATCTGCTTTGTTGACAGGCGGAATCCCCGTGCATCAAAATACATCTGGCACTCTTTCAGCGTAAAGGGCTTCAGCGGAATCTTGTGGGTTACACGGTTATGAAGGCCGCCTCTATTCTTAATCAGGTTGTTGATAATCCATGACGTTGCACTGCCACAGACTATCAGTTTAATGTCATCGCGCCACGATGCCCACGAATTCCAGAAATGCTCCAAGCCGCTGATGAAATTGGAGCGGGGAGTGTCCATCCAAGGCATTTCGTCAATAAAGACAATCTTCTTTCCCTCTGGCAGGGATTCCAAATAACTTTCAAGTGCCACGAATGCATCAAACCATGTCTTAGCAATAGGCACGTCGGGATGGCTTTTCCTGATGCCCTGCATGAAATTCTTCAACTGAATACGCATCGAAACCTTGTTCATGCCAGCCACATAAAAAGCAAAGTCTGTGCCAATGACTTTCTGTATGAGGAACGTCTTGCCTACGCGCCTACGTCCATACACTGCAATGAATTCAGACTGTTCAGAGTTGAGGAAGTCCTTCAACTGCTGCTGTTCTTTCTCGCGTCCAATGAAAAGCTTATTCATACCATCTTGATATTTGTTCGTGACTTATGCCTCAAAGGTACTTCTTTTTCTTCAAACAGCCAAGAAAAATGCACGAAAACGGTCGCAGGAAGGTTGTTTTTACTATGTTTGCGACCGTTTTCGTGCAATTATCACACAAAAACACTCTCTTTCGTGCCATTTTTTCTTCTCAATAAGTATTGACCATTTATGTGGCTTCTGAATAATTGCTCATCAGTAGGACGAATGTGTAAAAAGGCTAAAATATAACTGTCAAATAATCTTAACGAACAGTTAAATCTTATTCGTTTCTTATGGTATAAAAACTGCTCCTTTTGATGTTAAATTCAACAAATTTGAATTTGCATTTTTTTGTACAGTTCATCTTCTGAGCGTATTTGCTTTTAGTTGTTTTAAAGTCACTTACGAAGGCACAAAACACTTCCAAATGAAATATTAACTCCCATTTTCGCAGAAAATTAGCTTCCTATTCCGCAGGAATATAACTCCCTATTTCTGTAAGAAATAATACTCCCCCTTCTAAAAAAACATCCGGACAAAAACTTGCCCGGATGCCTTGCTTGAATGTGAGTATGTCTGTTTTTAATTTATGCTTCAGCTTCTGCCTCTGCCTTAGCCTCGGCTTCTGCCTCTGCCTCAACAAGGTCTTCCATATCCTCGATTGAGTCAATAGCATCAGCTGTCTCTGCTACAGCAGGAGCCTCCTCAACCTTCTCCTTCTTAGGAGTGGTCAGACCTTCCTCGTTTACAACGTCGAACGGAATCTGGACGGTAACTTCACGGTGGAAATGAACAGGAGCCACATAGCTGCCAAGCTCTTTCACTGCTTTGAATGCTATCTGCTTCGGATTCACCTCCAGACCCATAGCTGCCAATGCCTCAGCAAGCTGAGGAGCACCAACTGATCCGTAGATGTTTTTTCCGTCGCTTACCTTTGCAGTAATCGACAGCTTCACGCCCTCAAACTGAGCAGCCTTTGCCTCTGCGTCAGCCTTGATTTTGGCGATTTTGTGAGCACGCTGCTTTTTCTCCTCTTCCAGTGCCTTCTGTGCACTGGGAGTAGCAAGAACTGCAAAACCCTGAGGGATAAGATAATTACGTCCATAACCGTCCTTCACTGTCAGGACTTCATCCTTGTAGCCTAAGCCCAGGACATCTTTCTTCAATATAATCTTCATTACGGGCCTCCTTTCTTATTTCATCAAGTCTGTTACAAATGGAAGAAGTGCAAGCTGACGGGCACGCTTCACTGCCTGAGCCACACGGCGCTGATATTTCAGCGACGTACCGGTGATGCGGCGGGGAAGAATCTTACCCTGCTCGTTGAGGAACTTCTTCAGAAACTCTGGATCTTTGTAGTCGATGTACTTGATGCCGCTCTTCTTGAAACGACAATACTTCTTCTTCTTAACATCTACGGTCGTAGGTGTAAGATAACGGATTTCGGATGTCTGTGCTGCCATAATTAAGCCTCCTCTTTTTTTGCGAATTTGTTACGACGCTTTTCTGCATACTGAGCGGCATACTTCTCGTTCTTTACTGTCAAGAAACGGATTACACGCTCGTCACGACGCAACTGTAACTCAAAATTCTTAATCACTTCAGGGGCTGCTTTGTATTCCAACATCACGTAGAAGCCTGTGGTCTTCTTTTGAATTGGATATGCCAGCTTACGCAAACCCCAGTTCTCTTCGCTGAACACGTCAGCTCCGGCAGCCGTCAAGGTGCCCTTGAACTTTTCTACCGCTTCCTTCATCTGATCCTCAGACAAAACGGGAGTTAAAATGAAAACGGTTTCGTACTGATTCATAATCAATAATTAATGAATAAATAAAATGAATTAACTCTGCTTATGCGTGTCAATACGCAAAGCGGATGCAAAGTTACAAAATTTTTCTGGTTTAACAACCATTTTTGCACCACAATTTCACAAAATTCAATTAATTTCGCTTTTTTTGAAAAAAAAACACGGAAAAGTTTCTTTTTTTCAAGGAAAATGTGTTATTTTGCAGAGAATATCGTTTTAACGGTAACTTATCTTGAAATAATAACTAAAACAAATAATAAATATGAAAACAAATCCATTGAAATTGTTAGGCACTGGATTAATTGTCCTTGGTGCGGTTATGCTGCTGCTGGCATGTTTCTTCTTCACTAATCTCTTGGAGACTCCGTTCAATATCTATATTCTCCTGGCTGTGCTCTTTTGCGTCGGAGGACTTTTTGTGCATATCATTTTCAATAAAAAATTGCCGCTTGACGACGTACCAGAAGATGATGATAAATAGATTGAGTTTATAATGAGAATACGATAGCTGCAAATAAGGCTAAACTGCTATTCAGGATAGTCTTTTCTTTCAGTTCATATTTTCAGTGAATCACATGAGCTGATTGTTGCTCTGCATCATATAGACACATAAAAAGGCGGATTTATTCCGCCTTTTTTATGTGTGTGTTCTCGTCTTCTTGTCGCTTTCTTATAGGATAATGAAATAGTTGATGACTCTGTTTTTATGGATGTTTTTAGTGGCTGTTCTTACCGATTGTGCTGAAAAGTATTAGTCATCTATAATTATTTTATTCACCACCAGCCATAATATTGATAATTGCAACGATATCAGATATATCCACTTTTCCGTCTTCATTCACATCTCCTTTCTTCGGTTTCCCTCCTGTCTCTTAAAGTGCTACAATATTTCTAAATCCCTTGCATGGGGCTCTGTTCTTA
>JAEEOB010000184.1 GCA_016284045.1 Bacteroidaceae bacterium | reverse complement strand
TTACACGCCAGATGCTCCGCATATTGCTCTCTTTGCAACATAATATGGCCGGATTGAAACGAAAATCAACAGCAGAACTGACTACCTATTATATGAAACTCATTGCTTTGCTTGCCGATGAATGTGCCGAATGGCTTAAGACATTGCAGGAATAGTTTTATAAGGTCTTTCTCCGGTGAATCGGCTCACGCTCGGCATTTTGAAAACGTGTTTTCCATTTGCTCTCACTTAATCGCCGATTTTTGAGAACCAAAAAGATGATAAAGGATTTTGGTTTTGAATAAAACCAAAATATTCGTAACTTTGCAGTTAGATAAATCGGAATTTAAAATGAAAAGAATCTTATATTTTATTATTATTTGTATAATCATTGGCACATCATGTGCATCTAAAACAAAGAGAGAAGAAACAGGAGTTCAGGAGTTTTATAATATTTCATATGGTGAAAAGAAGGGAAATGTTTACGACCTTTTTCTGCCCAAGTTAAGAGACGATAAAGACACACTAGCGCTAATCCTATACATTCATGGCGGTTCATGGCTTGGCGGTGACAAATTTGAGCATCATAATGATTGCCGAATGCTGGTTAACAAAGGATATGTGACAGCAACGATGAATTACAGCTTTTTAAACGAAGAAGGCGTTTCCATTTTCACTATGATGGATGAAATAAAAAGTTGCATTGCCCATATAACTCAATTTTCAAAAGAAAAAGGTGTTATAATCAATCAGATGGCCATTGCCGGCACGTCAGCAGGCGGCCATTTGGCAATGATGTACTCTTATAGCCAGCATCACTCACTGCCGATTAAATTTGAAGCAATCAAAGTGGGTCCGTCTGATTTCAGAATTTTATTTCCCAATGATGAAAACAGTTCGGATGAGGATTTGCAAAACTTTGTATTCCAATGTACAGGGAAAAGAGCAAAAGTGAAAAAATTTTCATTTAATGAGCTTGATTCCATAAAACTTATCGCATCCCCCATCAATTACATCAACGATTCCACAGCCCTTCCTGCAATCTGGGCGTATGGAGAGAAAGATGATCTGGTGAATCCGGGGCATTACAAAGCACTAAAAACATGTTATGACAAATTAGATAAGCCCTACGATTTGATAGTATTTCCTAATTCAAACCACTTTCTTTGGGATGACAGGGATTGTACAGAACGATACGATAGTGTTTTGAATGAATACTGTAAGATTTATTTCGGATATTAAAGGGGGATGCTAAAAATTCCAATTTACGAGATTTATGACGGCGCCTCAGCATTGCTTGAACAAGTTCAACTCTGCGTTCGGCTTGCACATAAATTTGAGTTTTCCTTTTGCTCTCACTTAAACGCCGAATTTTGAGAACCAAAAAGATGATAAAGGGTATTGGTTTTGATTATAATCCAAAATATTCGTAACTTTGCAGTTAGATAAATCGGAATTTAACATTGTGTCATAAATCATGAAAAGAGTCATTTTTTTCCTATTCATCTCCATAGCCACTATAGTACAGATTAAAGTAGCATCATACGATTCTGTCAATCATATGAACAGCCTTTCAAACAAACTCAATTTCCACTTTGCGAGCAAAGCAGAAGGACAGCTGTTAAAAATGGGCGACACAATATATTACAATAGATTGTCGCAGGCAGACATAGATTGGCGAATGCGGAAAGAGAATGCGACAATCGAAGAATTGATGGAATATGGGAGAGAACAGATTTTGGACTTCACCTATGAGGAGCAGATTGCAGTCAGCAAGGCAATGGCAGTCATAGAGGATAGTTTAACGGCCATCGCCTGTAACTTACCTATACCTGAGGATATCGTTTTTATTAAAACCACAATGAAAGACGAAGGCAGCGCAAATGCCTACACCATCAAGAACCAGATTTTCTTAAGTAGCAAATTCTTGGTTACTGATACAGATGAGAATCCTGAAGCGCATAATCGTATGCTCAAGACTCTGGCTCACGAATTGTTCCATTGTATTTCGCGTAACTCTCCATCTTTCCGACAACAGATGTATTCGTTGATTGGATTCACTGTTATGGATAAAGAAATTGATTTTCCAGAGTCTGTACGTGCTCGTATAATGGCAAATCCAGATGTGGATAAAATTGACAATTTTGGCACGTTCGTTATTGACGGAAAAAAACATCGCTGTGCACTATTGACTTTGTACAAAAGTACTTGGGCAGAGGCATATTCCAAGCAGGGAGAAAATGCCGATTTCATCAGGAACATTGACATCGTCCTCATACCACTTGACGATCTTAATTCTTGCTTTTCTCCGTTCCAAGTGCCCGGCTTCTGGAAAAAAGTGGGGCAAAACACACTCTATGTTTTATCGCCAGAAGAATGTATGGCAGACAACTTCTCGTTCGCGGTCGTTCCCTCAAAGCCAAGAGACAAGTATAGCTCTCCACAACTTATAAAGGATATCATTGAAAAACTAAGACTATTTCAATAATAATAATTAATAAAAAAAGAACAAATCTGCCGTCACCATTGCCTTCCGGGTACGAGACGCATAGCAGATTCATGGAACATAAATTATACGAACCGAAGATTTACCTACAGTGAATCGGCTCGAAAATGGCTAAATATTGTTTCTTAATGATATTTAACAAATCGGAGTCGGTAAATTTCACATTTATTCTTAACTTTGCAAGTGTAAAATTTTAAAAACTTGGGACTTACTTCATGTTGGTCTGAAGTTCTTCTAGTCTATATCAAAAATTACTAACTTGAAAAATAAAAACACTATTGATTTATGAAAAGAATTTTACTATTGACAGTGGCTTTGATTGCCACATTGCAGGTGTTGGCGCAGAATGTGCAATACATGGATGCCGACGGCAATAAACAGACGGCATCATCAGGTTCCTACACCAAGTTCACCGGGCAGACCACACTGAACGGCGGCTGGTATGTGCTCGACAGCAACGTGACACTCGACTCACGTATCTACATCACTGGAACGGTCCATCTGATTCTTACCGACGGCCATACGCTGACCGCCAAGAAAGGCATCTGCCTGAGCGACAATAACGAGCTGGACATCTATGGTCAGGGCGGAGGCACAGGAACGCTGAACGCAACTGGAGGAGATAACTGCGCCGGCATCGGAGGTGATAATCACCAGCATGCCGGGACTCTCATCGTGAACGGCGGTAAAGTGAACGCCACTGCCGGTTATTCAGCCGCCGGCATCGGCGGCGGTGCCCAGGGCTACTGGAAAGGTGACTACGGTCATGGCGGCACGGTCATCATCAACGGTGGCGCTGTCACAGCCTCAGGTTCAGGCTACGGAGCAGGCATCGGCGGTGGCGGTAATCATAAATTCGCATCCACTGCTATCCCCGGAAAGGGCGGCACGGTCATCATCAACGGAGGTGAGGTCAGCGCCACAGGCGGCGGTGACGGAGGTTATGGCATCGGCCCCGGACGGTCTTCGGGCAATGAAGGTGATACCGGCACGCTCTCTCTTGGCTGGCGTAACAGTACCGACCGCATCTTCATGTCGTCGGTGAAAGCCACGGTGACCCTGAAGTCGGAATTTGTGTATGAAGACACGAAAGAGGCCGTCACAGCAGACAATCTCGACGGCCGGACCATCATCCCCTCTGACACATCGGCTCCATCTGACCGGAAACTGAAAGGCGACGTGAACGATGACGGGAGTGTGGATATCTCCGATGTCGTGGCAGCCATCAACCATATGGCCGGGTCAGCAGTCTTTGCGGGGGCTGACGTGAACGATGATTTAAGTGTGAATATCTCCGACATCGTGGCGGTTATCAACATCATTGCCAAAGGTATCAAAGAGTATGAGGATGAAGACACAGACCCCGCAGTTGCACACGGGCTGTGTCCTGACTCCAAGCACCCTCATGCCATTAACTTAGTGAATGGCATGAGTTTCTCGTGCTGTAATGTGGGAGCCTCCGCTCCATGGGAATTTGGCGGTTACTACGCATGGGGTGAGACGGAAGAGAAGCGAGAATATTATTGGGATAACTACAAGTATGGCACTGGTTATAGTGATCCCTGCGTTGACATCGGTCATGATATAGCCGGGACACAGTATGACGTGGCTCATGTGTTGTGGGGCGGCAAATGGCAGATGCCTAATCTAGAACAGTTAACATACCTCTGTGATGAATGCAGCAGTAAGTGGGTGATGCTGAAAGGAGTAAAAGGTATATTATACACTGGTCCAAACGGTAATTCCGTCTTCTTTCCTGCCTCCGGTGACAGGAGAGGTAGAGATCTCTATGAGGTTGGTAAAGCCGGCATATACGCAGCATCGGAGATTTCAGGTGAAGATAACACATCCGTGTGGGTCTGCCATCTGAATTTGGAATACAACACAGACGACTTTATCTGGACTCGCGAGGTGGGATTTTCTGTCCGTCCTGTTATTGAGCCTGAAGATTGGGCATCCGGCTGGTGCCCTGACACCAACCATCCTCATATTATCGATATGGGAGATGCAGGTAAGTGGGCTTGTTGCAATGTCGGCGCATCAAATCCGCTGGAATTTGGCAGTTATTATGCATGGGGTGAGACCGAGGAGAAAAAAAATTATGACTGGAGCACTTACAAACATAGCGATGGGAATTCTGATACTTGTCATGATCTTGGCAGCGACATCTCCGGCACAGTTTACGACGTTGCCCACATGAAATGGGGCGGTACATGGCATATGCCGAGCCGCGAGCAGTTTAAACTTTTAAACAACTGCACCAACAAATGGATTACTATCAACGGCATAACGGGAAGGAAATACACCAGTTCTAACGGAAACGCCATTTTCCTGCCCTCTACGGAGGGCCTCTGGGGCGACTCGTACGACACTGATTACTGGTCGTCCACGTTGTCCCAGTGGGACTCAACAGGCGCGTACGTCCAATACATCTCCTTTAACTATTCTAACTGTGACGGCTACACCGACCGTAGCCGCGGGTTGCACGTCCGTCCTGTCACAAAATAATCTCAACCAATTAGGGTTTTCTCCCCCTGAAATATCGCGTTGTCTCAATCAAATTCATTATCGGCATAATGAAACTGAAGAAACGAAAAGCCAAATATGCCGCCATATTCTTTCTCTGCTGGCTTGGCTTATTAATAATACTGGTTGATGGAGTTCTGAAATTCCAGACATTGGTTGACTATTTCGGGTCAAGCTCGTTAGTGGAGACTGCATTATTGCTCCTGGTCATGCTGCCGACATTGGCAGTTTACAGATATACAAAAGAATAACTGCATTTCAACTTTTAATCCACGAAATACTATTCTAATTCAAGTTTCTGAAGTAAAAAAGGAAGCCGAGTTAATTTAAAGATTTAATTATGTAAGATGTAAGATTTATACAAGTGGATCGGAATTTAAAATGGGAGTTAACGAGCCTGAGGCTCGTGGACGATAGTTTTGCCAATGATAAATCATATTAGAATCACTCAAAAATAAACAGAGCTTAATAATTACCAGCATTTTCAAATACTTGCGAAAGTTGAATATTCTAACCTCATAAAACATAATTGTAGTGTTTTATGAGGTTATTTCATCATATCAGGGCTGATTTCGAATCCGCTCATTTTTTGTTTCGTCATTCGAAAAGGGGGGTTCGTCACTGTCTGGGTATGTTTCGTCAAAATCATGTTTTTCACCGTCATCGTTTTCGGGAAAAATGGTTAACTTTGTAAACCGAAAATCACTTAAAACCTCAAACATCATGAAAAAGAAACTACTACCCCAAATGATGCTTGCAACTTTCGCAGCACATCTGTTTATGATGACAATGCCTCTGACGGCAAGGGCACAGAACAGCGTCAGCACGATTACTACAACTGAAAACATCACCAGAACTTCCACCTTATATGTCGGTGAGGTCGTCGTTGATGGCGAGACGAAAATCAAATATCTCTATTCGGAAGATATGACCTTATATTATGACATCATACAATACCTTCATAACGATCTAAAAGGCATGGCCGACGTAGATTATGCAGCCCTCTTGGAAGGACATGAGTTTGTTTTTCCTGGAGAAACGGCGACCAACGGTTTTGCTATTTGCTCTAATCCTGAACTCGTTGCAGAGATGGACGGGAACTGGAGCAACGCACAATATTTGAGAACGCTTTATTACCCGGACAAAGGAGTTTCGTCTGAAACCAACTCAAACCTGTACGACATTGACGAGGGCTTCAAGTCGGTTCTTGACGCAGAATCCCAGCAAAGGGCAGAGACCATCAATACGCCTGTAGATGCAGGAAAGTGCATTCTGCTCCATATAGACTCACATACCACAACCGACGTATATTATACCATAGAAGACGGTGCAGTAGTCAGGCATTCTGACATAACTGTTACGTATGATTGCGAAGCTACCACAGTTATTTACACAAAGGTAGAACTCAACTCCGGGGGCGGAACTGCAAAAGCGGATGTCAATAACGACAATAAAGTGGATATCTCTGATATTGTCAGCATTATCAACTATATGGCAAACGGCACGGGTGAGTTATCAAAATATGATGTCAATGGCGATAATAAGGTGGATATCTCTGATATTGTAGGCGTAATCAACGTAATGACCAACGGCAGTGGTAATCAAGAGGCAAAAGACCCTGCAGTGGAGGCAGGCCTCTGTCCTGACACCCATCATCCCCACTCCATCGACATGGGCGATGCCGGCAAATGGTCGTGCTGCAACGTGGGTGCTTCTGCCCCGTGGGAATTCGGCAAATACTATGCCTGGGGTGAGATTAACGACAAGGACAGTTATAGCTGGGGCACTTACGAACATTCCGACGGCAATTCCTCATCCTGCCACGAACTCGGCAGCGACATAGCCGGAACGCAATACGACGCAGCGAACGTGAACGGTGAATGGGAGGGTGAATGGCGGATGCCGAGCTACGAGCAGCTGATGCTTCTCATAAATAATGACAAAATCACAACCGAATGGATAACAGTCAACGAAGTGGGCGGCCGGAAGTTCACGTCTCCTGACGGCAAGTCGATTTTCCTCCCCGCTGCCGGCCACCGCTGGAACGCCAACCTGTATGACAAAGGGAACAACGGTTACTACTGGACTTCCACACTGAAAGCCAACAGTTCCACAAGTGCCTACTACTTCAACTTCTACCGTGGCGGCGTAGAGGTTTGGGACGGCGAGCGTTTTTATGGGATGTGCATCCGTCCACTCTCGGATGAAGAGTGAAATCCGGAAGCATAAAAACGCTTGTCCTACTCTGCTGACAGGCGATATTCTGTCAAGCATAACTGCCGTTTATCTACCGAGCCTGTAGATAAACGGCTTTTATTATTTCAAAATTGGCAACAAGTAGTTCGCTGTCGATGCTGATGGTTTTCTCATCCAGTGCGCCGAACGACATGAACTGTACGGGCACAGAATCCTGACTCAGATCTGATAGTAATAGGTTATCTTATTTGAGAGTCTGCAATAATCGACTGCTCCTTTCGTTTCAATAAAAGAATATCCTTTTATTCCTTTATCCCTTAAAGATTGGAAAAATTAGTGTTCGAAAAAATAATTATTAATATCAGATACATTATATTATCTGTATTTGAAAACTCTTATTGAACAATATGAAAAAGATTATTTTGAGCATGATGCTCGCTGCCATTGCAGTATGCGGAAGGGCGGCAAATAATGATTCCACATTAATCGTAAAGCTCGACCTTGTTGATTTTGGTGACACGGTTGTTGTGTATCGTCCTGGAAAGGAGGATCTTACATTTGTTGGTAAAGATGGAAAGTTCGAATTCGAACTGCAGGTGGACACTGTCTGCATTGGGCTGTTTGCCCAGCCAAGATTATTTCGGGGCGACCTAGATGAACCACAATATTATTCTGTTCCGCTTGTGGGCGGTGAGACGATGCGCGTCTGGGACACCGACAGAACCCGCTTTGATGTTGACGGAACAGGATTCTATGCCGATTTTCACAAGGTGGACCTCTTTAATGAGAATGCGGGTAAGGACATGCGTGAAAATACGTTAAAATACCGGGAAATGAAGAATGACAACACGCTCACCAAAGAAGAACGCAACAAGTTCTACGATGAGGTCTATTCACCCAGTTTCGACCGCTACCAACAGGAGCTGATAGATTACGTGAAGGCGCATCCCAATCAAGAAGCAGCCGTGTATCTGCTTAAAGACATTGATGGTTTTGACAAGATGAAGGAAACTTTCATGCTTTTTGAGCCTTCTATACGTGAAGGACGTATGAGACCAATCTACGACAAATGGGTGAAGGCAAACGAGGAAAGTATAGAGGCTGAGGCAAAAGAGAAGGAGGCCCAGAAGAAACAAGCGGAAGGTATTGAGGCACCTGTTTTCACACTTAATGACATTGAAGGGAAACCACTTGCCTTGAACTCTTTGCGAGGCAAATACGTCGTGCTGGACTTCTGGGGGTCTTGGTGCATATGGTGTATCAAGGGATTCCCGAAGATGAAGGAATACTACGCCAAGTATTCTGACAAGTTCGAGATTCTCGGTATAGATTGCAACGACACTGAGGATAAATGGAAAGCGGCCGTGAAAAAGCACGAACTGCCGTGGCTTCATGTTTATTGCCCTAAGAATTCGTCTGTTCTGACCGACTATGGCATCACGGGCTTCCCTACAAAAATTCTCATCGGACCTGACGGGAAGATTGTGAAAACAATTATAGGAGAGGATCCGTCATTCTATACTTTCCTTGATAATATGTTCGGTAATAAATAAACTCCTATATTTGATGAAACGTTAATAATCAACTATCGGAGTGATTTCTTAGATAAATATCGCATCCAGCTATACCATCTCCTTCGACGCAAGTATTTGATATCATATTGATTCATATATGCTTCGCGCTCGAAGGAGATGTTATAGTAGGCCTTGGTTAGATTACGGTATTTCAACAGCTTCACCATCCATTCTATAACGTACCAGGTATGAGGAGTACAAGAAGCTTTCAGCTGATGAGCAGAGTAAGTACACAGTTTTCCCGCACTGGTGGCGCAGTACTATGGCTTTGACACGCACATCAAGGAGGACAGCGCGGCTTACCTGAAGTCATGGCTTTCAAATCTGAAAGAGGATGCGAAGTTCATACGCACAGTTCTGCTCGATGTCAAGAAAGCCGCATCGATTATCACGAAGAGGATTGATGACATCTCCGATTCAGCCTCAACAGAGCCAAGTCCACTTGAGCTCTGTTGAGGCGCAGGAGATTCGCCGAAGGCATTTGTCTGCTACAGCCGCTGATGCGGCGTAGCAGTACATCGTCAAACATTAAATGTAAAAAGGAGTCTTTTGACTCCTTTTACATTTGATGTATAATTATTCAAAGAAACTATCAATCCATTGTGCTTGTTCTTTGTCTAATTTTTTATATTGAACATATCTGCTAATTCCATGTTGTTCCAATTCAACACGGCCTAGTCCTTCTCCATCATATTTTGCACTCGTATTTTTTAGTACAAAACAATGCATATCAGGCTTAAAAGAATGCTTGAAATATTTGCTGTCTTTACGTTCTTCATCTGTACTAACAACCTCCAGTCTGAACATAACTTTATCGTGTATTTTATCAGAAATAAAAAGGAAAACCACATCTCCTATCTTCATTTTCTTTCCAGATTTTTTCCAATAACAAAAACCAAGGTCACGAATACAACTAATGTGATCTATAAAATTTTCAAGTCCAATAAGATAATAATAGTTCATAATATATTTTTTTATGGAGTTATATATTATAAACGTAGTTAGAAAATTTTATTGTCTTTCATTAATTATTTTTTAGCCCATATCTTTGCATTTAAAAAACAAAGATATGCGCCTCATTCATACCAACGACCAGCTTTACTCGCTCCTTCCCAACATCATGACTGTAGTCAAGGGGGAGCGCCCTGTCATAGACAAGATTGTGCCATTTATCGACGCATCCGAGAAATGCTGGAGCAGCGAG
>JAEEOB010000183.1 GCA_016284045.1 Bacteroidaceae bacterium | reverse complement strand
TATCTACGACCTGAGTGTGCTTTTCGACGACGACGGCAAGATATACGCCATCCACGGCTACGGGGAGGTGAAATGCACGGAGCTCAAGCCCGATATGAGCGGACCGATAGAGAGCACTGAGCGTGTGATTATCCCGAATGGCAGTGCTGTGGGCGAAGGCCATCATATGTATAAAATCAACGGGATGTACTACCTCATCTCCACCGACTACCGTCCTAACGGCCGCACCCTCTGTTCCCGTTCGAATAGCATCTGGGGACCATACGAGACATGCGTGATAACCGCCGACGAGACCTTCGGCTATCACCCAGCCCCCTTCACGCTTGTTGACGGCCGCATTGTCCCTGACGGGACGAAATTCACGATTCCCGAAGCAGACAAAGATGCAACCGCAGCGACGAATATCCACCAGGGCGGAATCGTCCAGACCCAGAAAGGCGAATGGTGGGCGCTGCTGATGATGGACTTCCACTCCGTAGGCCGGACAGTGACGCTGGCCCCGATGACCTGGATTGACGGCTGGCCGATGGTTGGTTTGCCCGGCAACCCCGGTCGTTCTCCACGCACCTGGCTGAAACCCGATATCGACGTGAGCGTAGAGCCCCACGCCGCCTACGACCGCAACGAGACGTTCGATGGCAAGGAGCTGGGTCGTGTGTGGCAGTGGAACCACAACCCCGACGACCGGATGTGGAGCCTTACGAAAGGGCGCCTGCGTCTGCAGACGATGCCTTCCGAGCAGCTGATGTGGGCACGCAACTCGCTCACCCAGCGCGTGATCGGTCCATCGTCGGTCACGACTGTGGAGCTATACACGAAGAACATGAAAGACGGCGATGTGGCAGGACTTGGCAACATCAATGTGCCGTGCTCATGGATTGGAATTGTGAAAGCAGGCAAGAACCAGATACTTAGATTCTTTGAACAAGCCGTCAACGACACCATCGACATGCCGGCCGACAATGTGGAAAAGATATACCTCCGTATGGTTGGTGATTTCGACAACAACCGTGCACATTACGAATATTCGTTTGATGGTACGAACTACAGTCAACTGGGCCGTGAGATGACCTTGAGCTATCAGACCATCTCGTTTCAAGGCTCACGTGCGTCGCTATTCGCGTTCAACGTGAAAGGGTCAAACGGCGGCTATGCAGAGTTTGACAACTTCACCGTGAATGAAACCGCAGCCGACCGCAGCGACAACATCCCCTACGGTAAGACTTTCCGGATCGTAAATCTCGCGACAGGCAAGCCCATGATAGCGCTGCCCCACGGCCTGATGCACGACACCCGCGCAAACGACAAAAGCAAGCAGACTTACTTCCACATTATTGATAAAGGTAAGGGACAAGTGGTGCTCCAGTGTGAGGACGGACGTTATGTGTTTGTGTCCGGTTTTGGTCTTCCAGGCGATGTGCGCCTCACCACGGACGAGTCGAAAGCTGAGGTGTTTATGTGGCAGGATTTCCTGAACAAAGAGTTCATGCTCATGTCGATGCGCACCCATCTGTATATCGGAAAAAGTCCTACCACCGGCAGCCCTTATTCCATGGACTACAAAGGGGCAGACCCGGCACGACGCAACGGGGCAGTGTTCCGTTGGGAAGAATAAGGAACAGGTCTGATTATTCCTTCATTTAATCTCATTCTTTATTCTGTTGCAGTATCGCTGATATTGTCCTCGTCTTGTGTGTCGTTGGGAATGGTTCTGATGACTTTGGCTGGCACACCAGCCACTAACGAGTTGTCGGGCACGTCTTTATTGACCACTGCACCGGCGGCGACAACCACATTGTTGCCGATGCTGACCCCTGGCAGGATGGTGACGTTCCCCCCTATCCAAACATCGTTTCCTATTCGTACGGGCTGTGCTATGGCCTCGTAGTTCCTTCGGGCTCGTGGGGAGAGCGGATGTCCCACGGTGCTGATGAGCGTGTTGGGACCAATCATCACGTTATTTCCTATGTGGACTTCCCGGATGTCGAGAATGGTGAGGTTGAAATTACCGGTGAAGTCATCACCGATGAATATGTTCTTTCCGCAGTCGCATCCGAAGGTCTTGGCAATCCATACATTCTTGCCCACGGAGCCCAGCATCTTCTTCAGGAAATTATACTGCGCTTGATAGTCTGTGCCGTCGATGGCGTTGAACTGCTCACACCATCTGATGGCACGGCTTTTCCTGCTAATCAGTTCCTGGTCAGCGACTCACCGATTGCGGAAGCCGACCTGCAGGAGATGAAAGACTTCTACGCTGTGCTCGACAAAGGTCTCCACACTGAGACCTATGGGGGCAACACCTGCCTGAAGGAATGGGCCGACCTCACGCTCAACTCACAGGGCGATGCGTCGAACCACCGACATCTCAGCCATCTCATGGCGCTGTTCCCTTACGGACAAGTGAGCGCGTTCAGTTCCGACCCTCAGGAAAAGCAGCTCTACAAAGCGGCTGTCAACTCGCTCCATGTGCGCAACTCCACCGATGTGACCGGATGGTCGGCCAGCTGGATAATCAATCTCCATGCCCGCGCGCTCGAGGGTGATGCGGCACACCGCATCTTCCCTCAGATGCTCAAGCACAGCGGCAGCTACCAGATTGTGATGTCAGGTCAGGGCGGATGCTACTACAACCTCTGGGACTCACACTCTCCGTTCCAGATTGACGGCAACTTCGGCTACACCTCTGGAGTGGCGGAGATGCTGCTGCAGAGCTACGACGGACAAATCCACCTGCTCCCTGCCCTCCCATCGGTATGGAAGAACGGCCATGTCAAAGGTCTGAAAGCAGTAGGCGACTTCACCGTGGATCAGGAGTGGGCAGACGGCGCCTTCGCCGGAGCCACCATCACCAACAATCAGGGACAGCCTCTCTCATTTACGGTAGGCTGTCTACCTGAAGGCAAGACCGTCGAAGCCACTGTGAACGATGTCGCTACTGGCATACAGCGTAATGACGACGGCAGCTTCGCCATCCCGTCTTCATCAGCCGGCGACGTGGTGAGAATCAACGTGATAGACAAGGCACTTGTCGGCATCCGTCAGCCCCATGCTTATGCCCCCTCAAGCACCACCTACAACCTCAGCGGCATTCCCGTGAACGACTCCTTTCATGGACTGGTCATCCAAGACCACAAAGTGGTGCTCCGACGATAGATTCAAGCAAATGATTATTACTATACTCCAGGCCTTTCCCTTTGGCGTGATACGCCCACTGATTTTTACAACAGGCAGAATGTCTTTAGGACCCGATTTGTTGGAGCATATTGGCAAAAATGCGGATTCAATGTTATACCTACTGCAAGTTGGGGAGACCTATCGTCTTTTACTTACTGTTTTGAAGGCCTGCCAAAGTATAGTGTTATTGCAGTTAGTGGAATGGGTAATAGAAGAAGTGAAGACGCGTTTAATCGTTGGTGTTATGGACTAAAACGTTTGGAAGAGGCTAAAGTGCCCATCTTGATTATTGTTTACGGCGAAGAAGTGGAAGTACAGGGACTCCACACTCCGTTAAAGTTTGTTCCCTGTTTCATACAAGAAAAATAAAGAATGCTATGATTACAAATAAACATAAATTATGGGATGTAGATGAGAAACTCTTTGCATCCATGGAAGGGAAATACATATCTGTCAACGAAGAAAATTTCTTCAAGAATATACGTTATAAGCAGGAATACGAGTGTACTTCGCTTAATGACCTCATCGTGTCGGAATACGAGAACGATGACGAAATATATATAGTGAGGGAATATAATGAAGAATATGTTGTTGGACATGGCATTGGAACTGACGGTGCTTATGAAGAGCATGTTATGAATCTTTCAGAAGCTCTGGCACTTAATCTTAAGCAATTGGGCTATATAGACCGTAATTTAACTCTTCTTGAATGGTTACGAGAGTGTGACTATAGCGTTGTTAATTATGAACGGAATTATGATATCATAGAATATGGGAAACGGTGCTGATTTTTTTTCAAGAGATGAGAGAGGAAGACGCTCAGAATATGTTTCAATTGCTCCAGCTAGAACTGTCAATGGTGTTAAAGGTCATCTTATAAAGAAAGTTGGCGATTCAGACACGCATACAAATCTTCCCTATTATTCAAATACATCTGATGTGTATTTCAGACAAAACGCTAACGGTGTTTGTCAAGCTAGAGTCTATGCTGGACAGAAAATGTTCCTTGACTTTGATTGGAGTCATTCTCACAAAAATTCTGACGGAAGGATTTTCCAAAAGGGAGTTGTACATGTGCAAAGATGGAAGCAGAATAGTGATGGGACTTTCTCCCGACTCAGTAAAAATGCCCGTAGTATGAATAATGCGGAAATGAAAAAATATGGGCCACTGCTTAAAAGTTTCTGTCCATCGGTCAAATTTCGTTAGTAAGTTGAACCTGATAAATCCGTAGTATCTTTCTCTCATCCATAGTCTCTCATTTCTCCGCTTTTGGTGACATTACTACCTTAATTAAATGTATATTTTTACTAAATCAAAGTGGAAAAACGTGTGTTCTTCTTACCACGAAAATACCTTTTTCAGCCTTTATTGCAAAGTGCGCTACAAATTCAGCTCCCGAACAGGTGTGAATTTGTTAAAAAATGGCTGGTTTTGAGAAATAAAAAGTGAACGAAAGGTACTCTTTGGATTATTTTTAGTAACTTTGCGTTAGTAAAAATAGGGGACTTTACGTTGTCATAATCGGAGTACCTTACGTTGGGGGAATAAGATATTGAACATCTGTTCCTAATGTGGTTGCAGAACAACGAATGTTTGTGATTGCGCTACAAACGTGATTCTGAGATTGTGGAGCAGCGAGGGCAGAGATGAGTTCACTCAATCTATGCCGAGTCGTAAAGCAATCCTGTGAAGCGAAAAATTACATGAAGGTGACTTTACGAATGTTTTGGAAGTACACCTTTCGTTGAACGAAGAGTACCCATGAGGAGCTTCTTTTTACCTCTTTTGCGCTACAAGCGCGCTACAACGAAAAGACTGAAAGATAGAAAAGCGACTAAGTGTTTGACTTACAGATAGTCAACTGATTCAGAATTAGAAGGGTTCGAGTCTCGTACGCACCGCCAAAACAAAGGAAAAAGGAAGCTTTTAGGCTTCCTTTTTGTGTGTTTACAACTAGCTCATTATAGTAGATAATAAAGTTCGATTCATAGTTCCACAAAGTTGCGATTAAATCACGAAAAGAAAAAAACGAACCGGATTTACTATCCGATTCGTTTTTTTGCCTATATTTTTTGAAATCTCAAAAATACGAAACAAAACAGATGAAAAACAAGGACAAATCTCTATGCGTCGTCAGTTTTTTCAGCAGCGTCATAAAGCAGGTGTAGCTTTTTCGATATAATTCTGTATTTCACTCAAATCGACGCGAGTGGCTATAAGAATTGGAGTATTGTCAATAGCGGAGAAGAAGTAGAATTTGTTGTCTTT
>JAEEOB010000182.1 GCA_016284045.1 Bacteroidaceae bacterium | reverse complement strand
GCGAGTTTGCAGAACATGAATGGATATCACATAAATTGAACGTGAAAGTCTATTTCACGGACTCTTATTCGTCATGGCAGAAAGGAAACATTGAGAACACGAACAAACTCGTCAGACAATATATTCCAAAACACACTGATATTAGCAAGATTAGCAATAAGAAAATCATGGACATACAAAAGAAAATAAATCGAAGACCAAGAGAAAAATTAAAATTCAACTCACAAAAAAACGAATTTTTCAAACATTATAATTAAATTTGCATTTAGTATTGCACTTGCTGGTTGACTCTTTATCTGCATAACCGTCCACCAACAAACCGCAAAAAACTGACCTCGTTTATGTATTATTTCCGAAATTCTTTGTAACTTTGCAAGTTAAACATGCTGAATCGCACAATGGCAAAACCCATAATAACTAATCCACTAAAAAACTAAATCATGGGCTATATCGAAAACAATCTCCTCAACGGGGAGGAAATCAAATTTGAGGCGAACCTCCACTGGCTCGTCTATCTGCGGCCTATTCTGCTTACGATTCTGGCGTTCGTGCTCTTCGGATTCGCCGTTTACATGGATTACACTGTTCCCGGGCTGATTGGTCTTGTCGTTTTCCTTATAATCATCTTTTTCTGGTGTCTGGAAATCAACGGCGGCAAGCGTTATGTGGTCACCACCAAACGCGTGATATTCAAGAAAGGATTCATCAAACGGACCTCATTCGACCTCATGCTCCATAAGTGTGAGGGCGTGATGGTGGAGCAGTCCATCATGGGGCGTGTATTCAATTACGGCACTGTCATCGTCACCACCGGAGAGGCTACCAACAGCTATAAGTACATACGTAATCCCTTCGGATTCAGCACTGCCATCAACCAGCAGATCGACAACAACATCCATCAGCCGGAAAACACGCAGCAGGTCAATAATGCCGTGAATCCGTAGGTTTTATCAGTGTAAAACAGGAATAATGGAACAATTCGACATACACAAGGAGCAGAACTCAAAGGAGAAAGAATTTGAGAACGCGCTCCGTCCGCTGCGTTTCAACGACTTCGCAGGGCAGTCGAAAGTGGTGGAAAACCTCTCCGTATTTGTGGAGGCTGCCAAATTCCGTGGCGAGCCCCTCGACCACACGCTGCTCCACGGACCACCCGGACTAGGGAAGACCACGCTCTCCAACATCATCGCCAACGAGTTGGGAGTGGGATTTAAGGTGACGTCCGGACCGGTGCTCGACAAGCCGGGAGATCTCGCTGGCATCCTGACATCGCTCGAGGAGAACGATGTGCTTTTCATCGATGAGATCCACCGTCTGTCGCCCGTCGTGGAGGAATATCTTTATTCGGCGATGGAGGACTACCGCATCGACATCATGATCGACAAAGGACCGTCGGCTCGGTCAATACAGATTGATCTCAGCCCGTTCACACTCGTCGGGGCAACCACCCGCAGCGGACTGCTCACCGCTCCTCTGCGCGCACGTTTCGGAATCAACCTCCATCTGGAGTACTACGATGCCAGCGTGCTTAAGAAAATCATCCTGCGCTCGGCAAGGCTGCTGTCGGTGCCCTGTGCCGACGACGCGGCAGAAGAGATAGCTGGACGCAGCCGTGGCACGCCACGTATCGCCAACGCCCTGCTGCGCCGTGTGCGCGATTTCGCACAGGTGAGAGGAAATGGCGCCATCGACCTGAGTATCGCACATCATGCGCTCGAATCGCTGAATATCACCAAATACGGACTTGATGAAATCGACATGAAAATCCTCACCACCATCATCGACAAGTTCAATGGCGGCCCGGTAGGTATCGGCACCATCGCAACCGCCATCGGAGAGGATGCCGGAACAGTGGAGGAGGTGTATGAGCCATTCCTCATCAAGGAGGGATTCATCAAGCGGACACCACGCGGACGTGAGGCGACACCGCTTGCCTACAAGCATCTCGGCAGAAAAATCGCCAACGGCGACATCCTCATGGGAAGCCTTTTTGATTGACAAGTTTTTAGTTGTTAGCGCTTTTCGTGCTTTTCGTGATTCCATAATTTGTCCATGAGTCGTAGACTCGTTAACTCCCATTCCGCAGGAATTAATTCCAATCCCGAAGACATATAACTCCAATTTCTGAAAGAAATTTAACTCCATCCGAAGGATTAACTCCAAATGCAATTTTAACTCTAATTCTCAGAATTAACTCCCTATTAGAATACAATGGCTAATCTAAAAGGACTACTCAAAGATACAGTGATATATGGTGTGAGCAGTATTGTGGGACGGTTCCTCAATTATCTGCTTGTGCCGCTCTACACCATCAAAATTTCCGCAGAGAGCGGCGGCTATGGTGTGGTGACCAACCTCTATGCCTATACCGCGCTCATTCTCGTGATTCTCACTTTTGGCATGGAGACCACATTCTTCCGTTTTGCCAATAAGGAGGGGAGCGATGCACGCAAGGTGTTTTCCTCCTCGCTTTTTGTCGTGGCATTCCTCGCAGTGGTATTCCTTGCCGCTGTGTTCGGATTTCTTACACCGATTTGCCATACGCTCGGAAAGGTGTATGAGCAGCATCATGAGTATGTGTGGCTGATGGCGAGCTGCGTGGCTATCGATGCCATCCAGGCCATCCCGTTCAGCTACCTGCGTTACAAGAAACGGCCTATCAAGTTTGCCGCACTTAAGTTGCTGTTCATCTTCCTGAACATCATGCTCAACCTCGCCTATTTCGTATGGCTGCCGAAGATTTACAACACGAATCCCGATGCGGTGTCCGCCATCTATGACCCTAACGTGGGGGTGGGCTATGTGTTTATTCTCAATTTCATCTGTACTTCTTTCATCACCCTCTTCTTCATCAAGGAGTTTAAGGACATCAAATTTGTGTTCGACAAGCAGTTGCTCAGGCAGATGTTCGCCTACTCATGGCCAATTCTTGTGTTGGGCATCGCCGGCATTCTTAATCAGACAGCCGACAAAATCATCTTCCCGCTGGTCTATCCGGATGAGAGTCAGGCACAGCCACAGCTCGGCATCTATGGGGCGTGCGTGAAAATCGCGATGATTATGGCGATGATTACGCAGGCGTTCCGTTATGCCTACGAGCCGTTCGTGTTCGGGCACGACAAGGACAAGAACTCTAAGGAGACCTATGCGCTCGCCATGAAGTATTTCATTATCTTCACACTGCTTGCCTTCCTCTGTGTGGTGGGCTATATGGACATCCTCAAGCATATCATCGGTGCGGGCTACCGCGAAGGACTGAAAGTGGTGCCTATCGTGATGGCGGCTGAAATCATGATGGGTGTGACGTTCAACCTCTCGTTCTGGTATAAGCTGATTGACAAGACCATCTGGGGTGCCATCATCTCAATTGCCGGATTTGTCGTGCTGCTCGTGGTTAACCTGGTGTTCATTCCCAAATTCAGCTATATGGCTTGTGCGTGGGGAGGATTCGCCGGATATGCCACCACAATGCTGTTCAGCTATTTCCTCGGGCAGAAATACAACCCCATCAACTATCCGCTTAAGGACATAGCCATTTATACGGTGTTTTCCGTCCTGATTTTCGTCGCTATGACCATGCTTCCCGATTCATGGAGCCCGTTCATGCGCATCGCCGTCAACACCGTGCTTATCCTACTATTCACTGCTTTTATCGTGAAGAAAGACCTGCTGAAGATGCTGAAGAGAAAACATTAAGGAGTGCCTTGTCTGTCTATTCATTATAACAACTAATTATCAACTTTCCCAAGATTTTACGAAAGTTGAAGATTTAAATTAAAAAAAGCCCTTGAAGAATATTATTCTTTAAAGGCTTTTTATTTATTCAAAAATTAGTTTGAAATTCTTTACACTCTGTATATTTTAGGTATATATTCTAAATATTATTATTTATTTGGTGGATTATTCCAAACTTCGTAACTTTGCACCAAAATTATGTGAGATGGGAACGTATATTCTGGCAGATAATCAGGAACTGACACGCTTTGCTTTGGAGCAGTTAATCCGAAGAAACGAAGACAATATCATTTATATTGCCAAAGAAAAGGGTACGCTTATCCAGCAGCTGAAAGAGCATGAGGATGCTGTGGTGGTTCTGGATTATGGGCTTTTCAATTTCACAGACGTTGAACAGCTGCTGATTGTCAGCGAACGCTTTGCCTTGTCACAATGGATTATTGTGAGTGAGGAGTTGACATCGGATTTTTTGAGGAGAATTATCTATTCGTCTCATCAGTTCAGTGTTGTTTTCAAGGATGGAGCGCTAAGAGATATCCGAGATGCCCTCTCTGCTGTTAGCCGACATGAGCGGTTCATTTGCCAAAGTGCTTTGGAAGTAATATTGTCGGAACAACCGGAATCCAAAGAGACTGATTTGCTCACAGCAACCGAAACGGAGATTGTGAAGTCAATAGCCCAGGGTAAGACCACCCGCGAGATTGCTGCCGAACGTTTCTCAAGCCTACATACCATCACTACTCACCGAAAGAACATTTTCCGTAAGTTAGGTGTCAATACTGCACACGAGGTCATCAAATTTGCACTCAGGGCTGGACTGATCGACTCATCGGAATTTTATATATAAATATATGAAGAAACAGACAATTGCCATAGACACTCCCTACGTAAGACCAGATGCCTACGGGGCACTCGCCATGCCGGTGTATAACAACGTGGCGTTTGAGTTTGATGATGTAAGCCAGATGGCTGATGCATTCTGCAACCGCATCAAGGCGCCCGACTATGCGAGGATGGAGAACCCGACTGTCACCAATTTTGAACTGCGGGTGAAAGCACTCACTGGCGCTGCTCATGTCACTGCGTTCAACTCCGGCATGGCGGCTATCAGCAATGCCCTGATGGCGGTTGTAAGTCAGGGAAAAAACATCGTTTCATCTAAACATCTGTTTGGCAATACGCTTGCGCTCATTTCTAATACCTTTCTGCGTTTTGGTGTCAAACCAAGGTTGCGCGACCTTCTAAACATTGAGGACGTGGAAGAGGCCATCGACGAGCAGACTTGCTGCGTCTTTTTGGAGATTGTGACCAACCCGCAGTTGGAGGTGGCTGACATCAAAGCGATTGCAGAGGTTGCACACCGGAAAAACGTGCCTGTCATCGCCGACTCTACAGTAATTCCTTTCACAGAGACCTCGCTCAACGAACTGGGTGTTGACATAGAGGTGGTGTCGAGCACCAAGTATATCTCCGGAGGTGGCACATCTCTTGGAGGACTCGTCATCGACTATGGTGGTTATCCGTCAATCAACCAAAGGCTGAAATATGAGCTGCTCGTCAATCTCGGAGCTTATATGACTCCGCAGGTGGCTTATTTGCAGACTCTTGGACTGGAGACGCTTGACGTGAGGTATCAGCGGCAGGCTGCAAACGCTTTATGGCTGGCTGAAGCCCTGAAGAATGTGAATGACATCAGAAGCGTAAATTATGTGGGACTTTCCGACAATCCGTTTTATGAACTCTCGCAAAGACAGTTCGGACCCACAGCGGGTGCAATGCTCACCATCGACCTGGAATCAAAGGAGCACTGTTTCCGATTTCTCAACCGCCTGAGATTGATTCACCGTGCAACCAACCTCTTCGATAACCGCACACTTGCCATACATCCGGCAAGTACCATCTTTGGATTCTTCCCTCAAAGGCAACTCGACCAGATGGATGTGAGGCAGACCACAATCCGGTTTTCCGTGGGGCTTGAGGCGCACGAAGACCTTCTCAACGACATCCTTCAGGCCTTATAAGCTAAAAATACCATGTTTATGTTAGTGCGAATGCCACATTTATGCGATTTCATGGGTTGTAAATATGCAGTAACTTTGCAAAAATTATAATTATAATGTCAAAAATAGCACAAAATTTAACGGGGCTGATTGGAAACACCCCACTGTTGGAACTTACCTCCACAGAGCGTGAACTGGGATTGAAGGCTCAAATCATTGCCAAACTGGAATTTCTCAATCCGGCAAGAAGCGTGAAAGACCGCACCGCACTGGCTCTCATTCAAAGGGCTGAACGTAAAGGGTTCATCGACCAAAGCACCACCATCATAGAGCCTACATCGGGCAATACTGGCGTGGGGCTTGCGCTAATCGCCGCCATCCGGGGCTACAAACTCATTCTTACCATGCCTGAGGCGATGTCGATAGAGCGTAGAACGCTTCTAAAGGCACTCGGGGCGGAGGTTGTGCTCACCCCTGCGTTTGAAGGAATGGTTGGAGCCATACGCAAGGCAAAGGAACTGGCTGATGAGATTGGCAATGCCTATATTCCTCAGCAGTTTGAAAACCCTGCCAACCCCGATGTGCACCGTCGAACCACTGCTGAGGAAATCCTGCGTGACACTGACGGTGAGCTAGACATCTTTGTGGCCGGAATCGGCACCGGAGGCACCATCAGCGGGGTGGGACAGGTGCTGAAGCAACACAACAGCCAGATAAAAATCGTGGGAGTGGAACCTTTCTATTCTCCGGTTGTCAGCGGAGGAAAACCAGGGCCTCATAAGATTCAGGGAATCGGTGCCGGATTCCTGCCAAAGACACTCGACATGTCGGTGTTTGACGAGATTCTCAGGATTAAAGACGAAGAGGCATTCGGCGCTGCACGCCTATTGGCCACACGTGACGGAGTGCTGGCGGGGGTGTCGTCTGGTGCCGTAGCAGCTGCTGCCATCAAACTCGCCAGGCGTGCTGAGAACGAAGGAAAGCGAATAGTTGTACTACTTCCTGACACCGGTGAGCGGTATCTGAGCACACAGCTGTATAATTTCTCAAAATAAGAAGTGCCATGCCAAAGACAAAGAAACTCTCAATCATCGCATTCAGCGGTGATTTCGATAAGCTGACTGCTGTTTTCACCTTAGGGACAGGGGCGGCAGCTGTGGGATATGAGGTGAATATCTTCTTCACCTTCTGGGGGCTCGACGCCATAAAGAAAAAGCAGGGACGATCGTTCATCGGCGGCAACTGGCTGACCAAAACGTTCGGATTCATGATGGGCGGTTTGAAGTCCACGCCAACAAGCCGTTTCAATTTTTGTGGCATCGGTCCGAAGATATTCCGGCGTTTGATGAGGAAGAACAATGTGGCTACTTTGGAGGAGCTGGTTGAGGCTGCAAAGGCATTGGAAATCAACTTCTATGCATGCGAGATGGCGATGCATGTGCTCGGACTCAAAAAGGAGGATTTCATCCCGGAGGTGAAGGATGTGCTTGGTGTGGCGTCGTTCCTCAATCTGTCTGAAGGAGGGCAGACGCTGTTTATTTAATGAAGAATTTGAATGAAAAATGAAGAATCAGAAAATTGGCTTACTTCAAATTTCACAAGAATATTACTCCCCTAAAAAAGAGAATTATGGCAACAAAGACATTAGACATCACGAAAGAGCATTGCCCGATGACGTTTGTGAAGACTAAGATTGAGCTGTCGAAACTACAGCAGGGCGACACGCTTGAAGTACTGCTCTCTGAGGGCGAACCGCTCGACAACGTGCCACGAAACGCCGTGGAGCAGGGATACAATGTGCTCAGTGTGGAACACGTTAAAGGAACAACACATAAAGTAATCATCAAAAAATAAAACCACAATGGCAGAATCAAATCTTCAGCGCAGTGTCACAACTGCAACCGCCAGACGGCTGGCGACCACCACCAAGACTGCTCCCCAGATGGGCAGCATCACACCGAGACTACTTCTGAAACTCCTGCCCTGGGTGCAGGTGAGCGGAGGCACGTTCCGTGTGAACAGAACCAAAGTTGAACTGAGAAAAAGCGAGCGGTTACCAATACAGTATCTTAATGGTGTTCCGTCGTTCTCAGCCAAGAGCCTGAAAGCCATCCCTCTTTTCTCTGAGTTTGAGGATGAAATCGTGAACAGACTGGCTCGCTCGTTCGAGACGAAGGAGCTGGAGATTGGACAGCTCTTCGTGGAGGAAGGAAAGGATAAGCAGAAGTTCTTCATTGTGGCGAACGGCCAGGCTGAGGTCATCAGCAAAGGACCTCATGGAGAGGAGCTACGTATTGCTCTCTTAGGCGACGGTGAATATTTCGGAGAGGCTGACTTGCTCGACGACGCTGAATCGACAGTAAGTGTGCGTGCAGTCACACCGACCGTCTTCCTTGGACTGAAGCTGAAAGAACTTGAGAAGTTCATCAAAGAAGTGCCCGACTTCAGAGAGACTTTCACCAAGGCGGTTGACAAGCAGTTGCGCTTGAAAGCCACTGTGAACGACCATGGTGAGAAACACATCGACCTCGTCAGCGGACATGAGGAGGACAACATCATTCCGGAGACATACATCGATTATGAGGAGCAGCCCACTGAATATTCCCTCAATACGTTGCAGACAGTTGTGAGGGTTCACACGCGGGTGTCCGACCTCTACAACAATCCCTACAACCAGCTGGAAGAGCAACTACGTCTCAGCATTGAGAGCATCAAGGAGCGGCAGGAATGGGAACTCATCAACAACAAGAACTTCGGACTGCTGGCGGCTGTCAATCCTGCCTACCGCATCACCACACGCTACGGATCGCCCACACCCGACGACCTCGACGAGTTGTTGTCATTGGTATGGAAAGAACCGGCTTTCTTCGTGGCTCATCCGCGTGCTATCGCTGCGTTCGAACGTGAGTGTACATGGCGTGGAGTGCCGCCTGTGACTACCGACCTGTTCGGAACTAAAGTGATCCTGTGGCGTGGAGTGCCCATCATTCCAAGCGACAAGGTGGAGGTTGAGGGACAGTACTTGACAGGCAGAGGTGTCGGAACCACGAAAATCATTCTTGTGAGAGTGGGAGAGAAGAGCCAGGGCGTAATCGGACTGCACCAGAGCGGCATCCCCGGAGAAATCGCACCTTCACTCTCAGCCAGACTGATGGGACTCGACAAGTTCGGTGTGGCATCCTATCTTCTCACCAAGTATTTCAGTCTTGCCTCACTCACCGATGATGCTATCGCCGTCCTGGAGAATGTGGAGGTTGGCTATTATCATGACTATCAGCATAGAAACAAAGTAGAGAAATAAATGCTTAACTTATCAGATATCAACAGCTTTTCGGCATACGAGGGTGGAGATCTTTCTCTTCTGAGGGAAATCGCCCGGAAATATTGCCCTACTGATTTAAAGGAGACTCGTCAGGAACTGTTTCCTGACGAGACTCTCAACCTCAGTCTGTTGCAGACCGAATTACAGCAGCTGACAACAGGAGGAGGGCAATACGGTGAACTTCCTTATATCGGCGACACCAATGCTTCAACGCAGACCATTCCACAAGAGGACGGATTCGGAATCGGTATCCCCGAAACCCAGATATTGAGGGAACTGAGCTATGAGGAGACCGACACGCTGAACTCGGATGAAATCAAGAAGGATTTTCCTGTGTTGCAGCAAAAAGTGAATGGTCATGACCTCGTCTGGCTCGACAACGGAGCAACCACCCAGAAGCCGGTGCAGGTGATAGACAAGATTTCGGACTATTACCGCAACTATAACTCTAATATCCATCGTGGTGCCCACACACTGGCGGCACGTGCCACCGACGCCTATGAGGAGGCAAGGGAGAAAGTGCAGCGGTTTATCAATGCCGACAGCAGTGAGGAAATCATCTTCGTCAGAGGCACCACGGAGGGTATCAACCTTGTGGCTCAGGCTTACGGTCGTCAGTTTCTGACTCCAGGTGACGAGGTGATTGTCTCGGAGTTGGACCATCACGCCAATATCGTCCCCTGGCAGCGTGTGTGTCAGGAGAAGGGTGCCACGCTTCGTGCTATTCCTACAGATCAGAAAGGGGATTTGGTGCTGTCGGAACTTGAACGGCTGATAACTCCACGTACACGCTTCGTCAGTGTGGGGCATGTGAACAACACGTATGGCACCATCAACGACGTGGCTAGAATCATTGACATCGCCCATTCCCACGGCATACCGGTGCTGATTGACGGAGCACAGTCGATAGCCCACACGCCTGTGGATGTGCAGCAGTTGGGAGCTGACTTCTTTGTGTTCAGCGGACATAAGATCTATGGCCCAAACGGCATAGGGGTGGTGTACGGGCGTAAGGATATGCTTGCGAAAATGCAGCCGTGGCAGGGTGGTGGTAACATGATTAAGGACGTGACCATCGAGAGGACGGAATATAACCAGCCTCCTGCACGGTTCGAGGCGGGCACACCCAACGTGGCTGATGCCATCGGATTGGGGGCGGCACTTGATTATGTGCGACATATCGGCATACGCAATATAGAGCATCACGAGCATCAGCTCACGGAATATGCACGTGAGCAGCTGGCACAGATACCGGGATTAACCCTCATAGGAAACCCGAAACGGCGGGTATCAGTAGTGAGCTTTGTACTTGACGGCATCCCTGTGCCTGAGACGGGAACGCTGCTCGATAAGGAGGGAATCGCGGTCCGTGCCGGTCACCATTGTGCCCAGCCTGCACTTAGGGCACTGGGCTACGAAATGAGTGTCCGCCCCACTTTCGCGTTGTACAACACGCGGGAGGACGTGGACAAATTAGTAATTGCAATCAAAAAAATCATAGGAAGAAAATAGCATGGCAAAGATTATCGTAAACGGGGAGCCGCAGGAAGTGGAGCTTCCCTTGAACCTGACAGCGCTAATCAAGTTGAACAACGTGGAGCAGCCCGACATGGTGTCGGTGCAGGTGAACGACGAATTCGCCGACCGCACGGAGTGGGACGCTATCCAGCTGAAGGATGGAGATATCGTCGATTTCCTTTATTTCATGGGAGGCGGACAGTTTATCTCCATTTGTAAGGGTTGTCCAAAAAAAACTGATTTTTAACCCCAATCTCATCAGGTATGATAGAATTTACAGAAGAGCAGATCCACCGTTATTCACGCCACATCCTGTTGGCTGATGTAGGAGTGGAAGGACAGGAGAAAATCATGAATGCCAAGGTGTTGGTGGTGGGAGCCGGCGGACTGGGTGCTCCAGTATCACTGTATCTTGCTGCTGCAGGTGTTGGACGGATAGGGCTTGTCGATGCCGATATCGTTGATATTTCCAACTTGCAGCGTCAGGTGATACATTTCACCAAAGACGTGGGAACTCCAAAGGTGAAGAGCGCGAAAGAAAAACTGCTCGCCATCAATCCCGATGTGAAAGTGGATACTTATTATGAGTTTCTCGACTCGTCGAACGCACTCGACATCATCCGTGAGTATGACTTTATCGTTGACGGGACGGATAATTTCCCAGTGAAGTTTCTCATTAACGACGCATGTGTGATGGCTGGAAAACCGTTCTCTCATGGTGGAATACTGCGATTCAACGGGCAGACATTCACGCATCTGCCTGGAACGGCTTGTTATAGGTGCATGTTCAAGGAGCCGCCTCCTCCCGGGGCTGTCCCCACATGCTCTCAGGCTGGCGTGCTCGGAGCTATTGCCGGGATGCTGGGCACCATTCAGGCTGCAGAAACCCTGAAATATTTCACAGGAGTGGGCCAACTGCTTACTAACTGTCTGCTTACCTTCGATGCCAAGACGATGCAGTTCCGCACTGTCGCTGTGAGGCATCGCGACAACTGCCCTGTCTGTGGCTCAAATCCCACGATCGACCATCTGATTGATTATGAACAGGCGGTGTGCGACCTTAAAAATCATGAGAAATGAAAATTACTGAGAATGTGATAAAACAGCTTGTGGCACAGGCTCAGCAGGATGCACCCAACGAGACTTGCGGCTATCTGCTTGGTTTTTCGACACCCGACGGTGATGTGGTTACGGAAAATTATTGGATGGAGAATATCGACCATTCGCCGGAGCATTTTGCCTTTGCGCCCAAAGACCAGTTCGCTGCATTGAAATACGCTCGGTCGAAGGGACTGCATATATTAGCCAACTGGCACAGCCATCCGGCATCACCATCAAGGCCTTCAAAAGAGGATCTGAGACTTGCCAACGACCCAAACATTCGTTATGCCATTCTGTCGCTCTTCGAGGGAATCCACCTGAATTCCTTCAAGATTCTCAATGGAGAGGTCATCGACAAAGAGATACATCTCTGATGGTTGACAATGTTGGTGCATCGAAACAGCAAAACGTAGTCCACCCGTCACCAAAAGATAATCAACGTGATTAAAATAAAAAACTATTGCCTCCTTCTTGCAAACCAGTTGGCGATGATGGTGCCGCTGATGGAGTGCCATGCGCAGGAGATGGCGCAGGGAACGACGGACAGCGGGCAAGAGGCGGCAAAGAACGTGGTGGCGAGGTTGGTGCCGAGCCCGGCGTTTTGCATACCCACCTCAATGGAGATAGTGCGACGTTTGGCGGTGTTGAAACGGCAGAGCTTCCCCACGTTGTAGCCAAGGAGATAACCAGTGGAATTATGGATGAACACCATCAGGAAGGTGAGCAGGAAGATGGGCAGTCCGTTGGCTATCAGGTCGTCATGGACAGTGCTTACCACGCCGCCCACAATGCAGCAGAGGCACAGCACACTCATGCCTGGCATCGTCTGCTGAAATTTTTTGAACACTGGTTTCCTACCAAGCCAGACATTAAGCAGGAAACCGATGGCGATGGGGATAATCGTGACGATGAGTATCTGTTTGAACATGCCGATGGCATCCACATCTACTTTCTCCCCAGCCAGCCAGAGCATCAGCAGGGGGGTCATCAGTGGAGCCAGAAGCGTGCTCGCGCAGGTCATGCCTACCGAAAAAGCAACGTCGCCATTGCAGAGATACGACATGATGTTGCTCGACACGCCGCCCGGGCAGCAGCCCACGAGCAGGATGCCGATGGTCATCGCCTTCGCATGGGGAGCGAGAGCCGGTATCAGCGAGAAAGCCCATCCAAGACAGAAGGCAAGTAGCGGCATGATGGTGAACTGCGCAACTGCACCGATGAAAATATCTAATGGACGCGAGAACAGAATCTTGAAGTCGTGAGGTGTCAGCGTCAGACCCATCGTAAGCATGATGATGCCTAAAATCACCGTCTGGGCGTTACCTTTTACCCATTGAAACAAATCCGGAAAAAAGAACGTGACAAGTGCAGCTGCAATGACAAACCATGAGGCATGATTGGAAAGCACCTTCGACAAACCTTTGAAAAAACGATACATCTTTGAAATTTTTTTGCAAAGTTAAGCAAAAATCAGCGTTATTTCTTGCTTAAGTGTTAAAAATAATTTATTTTTGCAGTTACAAACAGTTTTGTCCTGAAAAAACCACATTTCAGGGCCGAGTCTTGTTGTGAAAAAATATGTTTGGTAAAATCACTGATTGAAAAAACACTGATAATAGAGATGCTGTCGTATGCAGGACTAATGTCTCGTCTTTTTGTCTTCTCGTCTTCATCATTATTGTACCATCATATATAAAACCACTTAAAACAGAAAGAGCATAACAACCAAAAATCTATATTAATTAATTTAAATCAACAAATTTATGTGGTTAACTAATTCTTCTATCGGAAGGAAAGTGATTATGTCTGTAACGGGCATGGCGCTTATCCTTTTCCTCACGTTTCATGCCTGCATGAACGTAGTGGCTCTGATTTCAGGAAATGGCTACAACACAATCTGCCGCTTCCTCGGCTCCAACTGGTATGCCGTGGCTGCAACTGTGGTGCTGATGGCACTCATCGCCATCCACTTCATCTATGCCATCATCCTGACACTTCAGAACCGTAAGGCACGCGGCAGCAACCGGTATGCGGTGACCGACAAACCCGACAAGGTGGAGTGGGCATCGCAGAACATGTTCGTGCTCGGACTGATTATCTGCCTTGGTTTGCTGCTCCATCTCTACAACTTCTGGTATCACATGATGTTTGCTGAGCTTGCAGGCAACGCAGTATGCCCTGGACCGACAAACGGATTCGCATGGATTGCCAAGACGTTCAGCTGCGATTCCACCTGTGGCATCATCTACATCATCCTCTACGTGATTTGGCTTATTGCCATCTGGTTCCACCTCACACATGGATTCTGGTCGGCTATACAGACTGTGGGATGGAGCGGTAATGTGTGGTTCAAACGCTGGAAGGTAATTGGCAACATTTACGTGACAATTGTCATGCTGATGTTCTTCGCTGTGGTTGTGGGATTCGCAACAAAGCTTGCTCCGTCGCTCAAATGCTGTGAGAAACCGATGCTCTGCACTGAATGCCAGTGTGTGCAGAACGGTGCTGAGGAATGCACTTGCGAGGAGAACTGCAAATGTGAAACGGGCTGCGATAAAGCTTGTAAGAAGGGCGATGCCGCCTGTGAAGAAGCTCACAAATGCGACCATGCATGTGAGGCTGGTGCTCAGCCTGAGAGCAACGAAGAGGCACAGCCTGTTGAAAATGAAGAGGCAACTCCTGCTGAGAATGTTGAGAATCCCACCGACAATGACGTTGCGCCTGAAGGCGAATGACGACAGGAATCGGCACAAATGCTTTAATTGTAAAAATCGACGTTATCGCAAATAACACGTAAAAAAGAACTTTTATTATGGGAAAAATAAATTCAAGAATACCAGAAGGACCTGTAGCTGAGAAATGGACCAACTATAAGGCACATCAGCGTCTGGTCAATCCTAAGAACAAACTGAAGCTCGACGTGATTGTTGTGGGAACTGGCTTGGCAGGTGCATCTGCTGCAGCCTCTCTCGGCGAGATGGGCTTCAACGTGCTCAACTTCTGCATCCAGGACTCCCCGCGCCGTGCGCACTCGATTGCCGCCCAGGGTGGTATCAACGCAGCGAAGAACTATCAGAACGACGGTGACTCCGTCTATCGTCTGTTCTACGACACCGTGAAGGGTGGTGACTACCGTGCTCGTGAGGCTAATGTGTATCGTTTGGC
>JAEEOB010000181.1 GCA_016284045.1 Bacteroidaceae bacterium | reverse complement strand
AAAAGACTGGAAACCAACATTCGTTCCTTTTGCCAAAGCCAGAAAGAGGGTTGAAACCATTTTCTCACAGCTTACTGACCAATTCCTTGTCATCAGGAACTACGCTAAAGAAACAAATGGTCTGTTTACCAGAATTATTAGCAAAGTTAGTGCGATGACAGCTTTACAATACATCAATTACATTAACAACAAACCTATAGGTAGAATTAAGTACGCACTAAATTAATTCCGCCAACGGGTTAAAATATAACTATTTGATAAATAAAAAGTTGTATATTTGTGCCACCCTAATATTGGGTGGCGCAAACATTTTTTAACATAATCTGATTATATGTACCTTAGAAAGAAACGTAACAAATCAGGTTCCATAAGCGTTGTAGTGGTTGACAAGAGCAGTGGAAAATACAAGGAAGTCAAAACAATTGGCATCGCCAAAAACGCCTCAGATGTAACATCATTGATAGAACGTGGTCGTCGCTGGATATCAGATTATGATGAACATCTGCATCCCCGGTTGGATTTTGATGGTGGTGTTGTCTCATCCCGTGAACGTGAGCGTCAAGAGATGGAGCGAGCCATATCAAGTATAGAGAACGTTCTTTTAAATGGAAGTGAGCTGATTTTAGATAGTGTTCAGACTACCGGAGAGTGGGAAAATCATCAAGAAGACAATGCCCATGAAACGACATCAGCAAATAGAAAAACTATTCACTGATGAATTTTGGGTGGCGCATTGACGAAGTCAGGTAGCGAAAAATCTCGCGCCCGGCATAGTTCAAGCAGGATAGTCTCTGCTCTCTCATAATCGATTTTTTCATAATTTAACCTGATTATCTTTTTTTCGTTAATTATGTTTATTCCTTTCTGAAAAGTTGTTTGCAGTTGCCCGTAGTAGTGAAATAGAATATCAGCCGTTTCTTACTATTGTTTTTTATTGCAGGAGCAGCAAATGCAGACAATCCAGTTGTTGACAAAGCCGCCGTTACCAAGATTGCTCCCATAGTTTTCAGCGCATCGCTCCGACTCATAGATTTCTGTTCGTCCATATCCGTATTCATTTAGTTCTGCCTCAAAGATACACAGAAAACCCGTAACTATTTTGACAACAATTACGGGTTTTCTTTTACTTTTTACCGAAAATCACACTATTATGGAGCAGCAGGATTCCATTTTTCCTTATGTCCGTCGGGGAAAGAAACTTCAAACTGGCTGTCATCGGTGAAGCGTATGGTGGTTCCGTCGGCCATCACCCGGCAGTCGGTAGCTCCATTGTAAGGTTGCCCCTGCTGCAGCATGAAACTGCAGCGGCGCAAATATGCGACGAGTAACTTCAGATCTGCAGCATGCTGACTACGACGGTCGAAGAAAGTGCCAAACCAAGGACGCACGGCGGGCAGGCTGTCATCGCCGGGTTGCGAAATCATGACATGCAGGATAATGGCATTCACGCCAGCATGAAAGTAACGGTCGGCTATGGGTTTCAGTTTTTCGAAACTCCAGTCGTCTTGCGCCTCCTTATCCCATGCTCCATCGGTAAATGATTCAGCCCATACACGGTTCTTTCCACTGCGGCGAGCAGCACCAAGGGCGGCATCCACCTCCTTCTTGCGGAACTTGCGGTCGTTCACCCAAAACTCTGCCGCCACCTCGTCAGCCGCGCTGCCGTAGGTGATGCTATTGCCAGGGAAAGGGCTATGAGCGTAGGGCTCGCACCATGTTCTTAACCCGTACTCATGGGCTTTCTCCGTCAGACCGCCCATATATTCCGATGCCACGAGATCGGAGATGAGCCTGTCAAGATCTTTCTTACAGGCCTCGCTGGTATAATCAAGCGGATAGCCAAAGCGACGCTCGAAGAGCACGTAGATAGAGTCGGTATAGTTCTGCTTGCCTCGCTCCCAACTGTCCACGACTACGGTGGTCAGCGTAGGACGGTCTTTGGCTGGTATGCGGCGCAGTATCTCACCTATAAATGCCTCGAAGTGTTTCTTCACATGTACTTTCGACAGCTTATCTACCTCCAGTCCTTCAGCCTCGTCGCTGCACGGACCGCACATCACGTCGGTGCCCTGCTTCGTTTTGCAGATCTCAATGCCAGTAGGGGTCCAGTTGCGCATAGCCTCATCAGGCTTCACCCACGGTCCGCCCGACTGGCTCCAGCCTGGACAGTTAAAGATGCCCATCTCTATGCCCAGCTCGCCAGCAGTCTTTAAAGCAGTGCGCAGGTTCTCCCACCACAGTATGCTTTGGAATGTGTTGCTGCCAAAGGTTTGTCCCTCCCAAGGGTTCTCCCACCGTGTGCGGTTGCGTATGTCCGTCGCCAGGAAGGCAAGTGTGATGCCGTTGTCTTTCATCCATTTCAAGTCGGCCTTTACGCCTTTGGGATCGACGTGCTCGTTTACCCAGTAATAATAACAACCAACTTTGATGCTGTCTGGAGGTGAAAGAAACGACTGCCATAATTGTTCGCGATTGCCATTGACAGCAAACGTTTCCCATTGAGTGTTTTTTGCTGATACTGTCATACCAGCCAGCAGCATCAGTAAAACGATTATTGCTTCTTTCATAATAAATTGAGTAGATCTTTACACCCTAAAGTCACTAGGCGAAACACCGAGATACTTCTGCACATAGCAGCTGAAATAACTTGGTGAGGAAAAGCCATAGATGTCAGAGAGTTCGGTAAACGAGCGTTTCTTGTCGCGTAACTGTCGGCTGATATCAAGCACCGTGTATCGGTTAATCCAGTAGTTGGCAGGAAATCCGCTCACCATAAGTAACCGGCAACTTCATATTTGCCGATTCTTGTCAATGTATTTGATACTATGATGTCTCTACGTTCGTTCACACTACAAAGGTAGTGTTTTTTTGTGAGAATCCATGTCCATCCGGAAAAGAAAAAAGTGAAAATACTGCCAATCATAAATGTTATTAAGTCAAAGTGCAACTTTTGGAAGCCACTAAGCAACAGTGAAAAAAACTTAGTAAATATTATGTGAGGCAATCATTCAAGATTTAAACTTATCTTTTGGGCTCTTTTCCAGCTGTTCATTTTGCCTCATTTTTTCTGGTGAAAATGGCGTAATGTCAGATTCTTTGTCAATTCCATAAATTTTCGTAACTTTGCACACGCAATTATAGTCGAGGCCGTTTGCCCTTATTGCAACATAACGACGGCGGTCTCACTCGTTGAGCTTGTTGTAGAACTGTATTTCATCTTCGGATATATATTGTGGAGAACTTTTTGTGACCATATAAGGACTGTTGGAAATTAACCTTAAAGTTACGAAATTTTCTCCATATTTCCAAATTTAAGATATTAATATATCAATCATTTAAATGTCAATTTATGTTGTTTTAAAATCTTGAATTCCGGAGTTCTCAACGTAAAAATACAACCAAGTATATAGGTGATATTTACGTGTCAAACTTTACTAAGTTATTCAAGTTTCTGAAGTAAAAAAGGAAGCCGAGTTAATTTAAAGATTTAATTATGTAAGATGTAAGATTTATGCAGGTGGTTCGGAATTTAAAAAGGGAGTTAACGAGCCTGAGGCTCGTGGACGATAGTTTTGCCAATGATAAATCGATATTAGAATCACTCAAAAATAAACAGAACTTAATAATTATCAGCATTTTCTAATACATGCGAAAGTTGAATTATGTTATTATTTCAATGAAAGATGTCAGAAAGTCAGCTATTGTCTGAACTTTCCATATTCCGATTCAAAGATGTGGATGCTTGTGAAATAAGAAAATTACACTTCCTAACGCCCCTGCAATGAGGGAACGTTTTGGTGATGGAAAGAGATACGAATTATTTTGTTTGTAAGATTTTAACTTGAGAAGTAGAGGATTATCTTTTTTTTTTGTAATTTTGCAAACAGAAAATTATTCAGGAAATGTTGAAACGTAGTATCTTAATATTATTTGTGATGCTGTCCGCTGCTTTCACGGCATGGGGGCAGGACAAATCCGGCTCGGGCAATGATGAAGCCATTCGCATTCAAATCGATAAAACGCAGATGAAGCCTCTGAGGCAGGATACCACGGCTGGCGAATCAGCCACCAACGGACGTGAGGCAACGATAGGCCAGGACAGCATTCATACAAGGATTCTGCCCCGCCGCTCGGACGTGGTGCCGGGGGAGAAAGATAACAGTATGCAGGAAGAGAATCCGAATCTGAAACAAGACAGCGGTCTGCGTGAACTTGACTTGAAAGACCCTATTCAGCAATACCAACTTGGCAAACGTTTCTATGTAGGCGACAAATACATTGTGCAGGACGAGAAGCTTGCCGTTGAGTGGTGGACCAAATCAGCAGAGCAGGGCTACACTCCTGCTCAGAATCAGCTGGGTATCTGCTACCGATATGGCTATGGCGTGGAGCAGGACGACAAAAAAGCGGTGTATTGGTGGAAGAAAGCCTCGGATAAAGGCTATCGGGATGCGATGATGAACTTAGGCAACTGCTATGCGTTCGGTCTGGGTGTGGAGGAGGACGACACGATGGCTGTACGGCTGTTTGAACTTACCGCCACGACCGGTCCTTACATGCTTGCACTGGCCCAGAAATACCAGTTTGGTGACGGCATCAAGATGAACGGAAAAAAAGCCATCTATTGGAATGAGAAAGCCGCTGAACATAGAGAAGTTGACGCAATGTACAATTTGGGTTATATGTATTATAACGGCAAGCAGATTACTCAGGATTATGAGAAGGCATTTTACTGGTGGAAAAAAGGTGCAGACATAGGAGATGCCCAATGCGCCCATCAGGTGGCAGTATGCTATAAGGAAGGCATTGGAGTGAAGCCGAACAAAAGGAAATATGAACACTATTTTGATTTGGCAGCCGGGCTGAGCGATGTGGAGGCGATGATTGCGCTGGGCTATGCCTATTACTATGGTGAAGTGCGGAAGAAAGACGACAAGAAAGCGTTCAAATGGATGGAGCGCGCGGCAGAAAAAGGCATAGCCGAGGCACAATACTGCCTTGGGGTGTTCTATAATTTCGGTGTTGGCGTCAAAGCCGACGAGAACAAAGCCATTGAGTGGGTGAAACGTGCAGCGATACAGAATTATCCTGATGCGCTGAAAGCGCTGGGCATGGATGTCCCCGCCCAAAAGAAAGAAAACGAATAGAGGACAATGCGGGTTGGAGCATTTGGATTATCCGGATTTTCCAGATAATCCGTGATAGCGGAATTCCTCAACTTCACTCCCAGGCTTCAAGTTCGTGCTGAATGTCGGGCATACTCTCTTTTTTGAAAACAGGGTCCTTGATGCCTTGTTTTCTTTGTTTTCGGTAGTCGTCGGCAAGGCGGAAGACATATTTTCCGAGGGAGAGGATGGCAATGATATTGACAAGGGTGAGCACCGCCATGCAGATGTCTCCGAGTGTCCAGACTGTGTCGAGGGAGGCGAGAGCGCCAAAGAGCACGACGACTCCGGCAGAGGAGATGCGGTAGATGGTCATGACCCATCGGCTGGATGTCATGAAGCGGATGTTAGCCTCTCCATAATAATAATTGCCGATGATGCTGCTGAAAGCGAAAAGGAAGATGGCGATGGCGACGAAAACGGGACCAGCGCTGCCCACCTCACTCTGTAAAGCCGCCTGTGTGAGGTTAATGCCGTTCAAGTCATGGGTGTTGTATAATCCACTGACGAGAATTATAAAAGCTGTACATGAGCAAACCACGAGCGTGTCGGTGAAGACACCCAGTGCCTGTATCAGTCCCTGCTTCACAGGATGCGACACGTCGGCAGTCGCCGCGACGTTAGGCGCACTGCCCTCCCCAGCCTCGTTGCTGAACAGCCCGCGCTTGATACCGTTCATCATCGCTGCTCCGATTGCACCACCTGCAGCCTGATTCCATCCGAAAGCATTCTCTACAATCAGTTTGAACACATCGGGAAATATCGAGATATTCGAAAAAACAATAAAGAGAGCCAACAGGAGATACCCCACGGCCATGACTGGAACTAGAATGCTGCTGACCTTCGCGATGCGATGTATTCCTCCAAAAACTATCAGTAAGGCCATGAAAGCCAAGATGACACCCACCACCACGTGGTTCCATCCGAAGGCATGGCTCATGGCATCGCAGATGGTGTTGCTCTGAATGGAGTTATAGGAGAGTCCGAACGTAAGTGTAATCAACACAGCGAAGAGCCATGCCATTTGTTTGCTATGAATACCTTTAAATATATAATAAGCCGGTCCGCCAACAAACGAGTCTTTCTCCGGCCGTTTATACAACTGAGCGAGAGTTGATTCCACAAACGCAGTGGCAGACCCGATGAGTGCGATGACCCACATCCAGAAACAGGCACCCGGACCGCCGATGGCTATAGCAGTAGCCACCCCTGCCATGTTGCCAGTTCCTACGCGAGTAGCAAGCGAAACGGCAAACGCCTGAAAGGAGGTGATGTGTTTTTTCTTAGGCTTACCGGATGGCAACGTGTCATCGTCGTCCGTTTCACTGTTACGGGAACCGCTGTCCTTTAGCAACCGGATCATCTCCCCGAACATACGGAATTGGATAAACTTGGTTTTCCACGTAAACCACAGCCCGCAGGCTATAAGGAGAGCAATGAGAATATAAGACCAGATGAAATCGTTGATTTGGGCAAGCATCTTATTAATGAAGAATGAAGAATTTATTAAGTGAATAGTGAATAGCCAATAGTGAAAAGTGTATTTAGTTTTGAAGATGAGGTATTTATGATTTACTATTGACATTTAATAAAGTGAAGACGAGAAGAGAGAAAACGTCAGGAATCCGGGAGTTTGCCTAATGCACGCATTTGCTTGAGGATCTTTTTTTGACGTTTGAGCATATAGCGTGAAGGACGGGCGCTGTTGAATTTGAGTGGATTGGGGAGAGATGCGGCAATGAGGGCGCACTGTTCACGGGTGAGATGTTTGGCATCGGTGTTGAAATGGAATTTGGCGACCGCCTGTGCCCCGTAGATGCCATCGCCCATCTCTATAGAGTTAAGATAAACCTCCATGATTCTTTCTTTCGACCAGAAAAGCTCGATGAGAAGTGTGAAATATGCCTCGAATCCTTTTCTGACCCATGTGGAGTTTGGCCATAGAAACACATTTTTCGCTGTCTGCTGTGAGATGGTGCTTCCACCCCTTCTTCTTTTTCCTGCCTCTGCCTCCTTACGCGCCTGCTGAATCGCCTTGAAGTCGAATCCGAAATGGGTGAAGAAATTCTGGTCCTCACTTGCCCATACAGCAACGGGCAGATTCTCGGAGATATCCTCTATCGGTACCCACTCATGCTCCATCCGCGGTTTCTTGCCATCTTTCTTCTGCTGATAATATCTTATAAACATGAGCGGCGTATATTTCACGGGCACCCACTTATAGACAAGAACAGCCAAGATGGATGAAAACAAAAATAAAATGATGCACCATTTCAGGAGTTTAACGAAGAAATGGAGCAATTTGCCGAATGCAGAACGGTCTTTTGTTGGTTTTGAGGACATTTTGAGTATTGACAGAAAAAAGCAGGCGGGGATTTCGGGAATGTTTTGTTGTCGAGCTTTCTGCGGTTTTCTTTTAGACACCCCACGGGGAGTCTCTACAAGTTTTACTGTTATTACATGCGTAGGCGGGGATTTCTGAAGCGTTCTGTTGTCAGATTTTCTAAAGGGTATATCAGCTTGTAAAAAAGCCGGAGTCCGGCATGATGTCGGACTCCGGCTTTTGTGTCATAATAATCTGACGTTTGATTACTGAAGAGTTCCAGCCTCAGCAGCCTTAATCATGCTCTCCGACGGATAGAGGAACACCTCCACGCGACGGTTCTGCTGCTTGCCATACTCTGTGGAGTTGTCAGCCACCGGCTGATCCTGTCCTAATCCCTCCACATACTTAATCTGAGACTGAGCCATACCGTTCTCAAGCAGATATCTTGTCACCTCAGTTGCTCTCTGGAGGGAGAGGTCTCTGTTCTTCTGTGCGTTCACAGCCGGGTCGGTCACACCTCTGAATCCCTGGTTGTCGGTATGTCCGTAGATAGCCACATCAACATCAGGATAAGGGATAAGCACATTGTGTACGAACTGGTTGAGGGAAGTCTTAGCAGAAGAAGTAAGAGTTGACTTACCAGTTGCGAAGAGGATACCTGAGTCGAATGTCATCTTCACAGCCTCATAACCGTTAGCATCGGTCACCTGCTCAACCTTAGCGTTCTGTACCTGCTGAGCAGCAGCCTTCGCCTTGTCCATCTTCTTACCGATGAGTAGACCGGCACCAGTACCCACAGCCGCACCGATAGCAGTGCCGAAGAGGGTTCTTGATGTCTTATTACCATGTTTCGGAGCAGTGAGGTTTCCGAGAAGCGCACCAATAGCAGCTCCACTAGTACCTCCAATTACTCCTCCCTTAGTGGTGTTGTTGAGATTTTGAACTGTTCCGCATGATGAAACGAGCATCACCACTGATAATGCATAAATACCAATTTTTGAGATTTTCATAAGCAAAAAATGTTTAGTTAATAATTAAATTAATGTATCATGATGCAAAATTAGAGAAAAGAAACGAAACAAACAAATTTTTAGCAATTAAATATTTTAATGGAAGTAAAAACGGAAATGAAAATGGAAGTATAAATAGAAGTGAAAATGAAACTTTGGCTGACACCGAAGTTACTGACGCTCGGAAAAACTCAAATAAATTTTGCTTCGCTGAATTTTCTCACGACTCAGCAAAGATTCAGCAAGCTAATCTTTGCATTCGCTGCTCAAAAATTTGGTTTTTCGCTCGCTTAATCGTAACTTTGCAAAAAAAATAAAATACAATGGCAAAAGAACTGAAAGAGCTGACCAAGCGCAGCGAAAATTACTCTGAGTGGTATAATCAATTAGTAGTAAAGGCTGATTTGGCCGAGCAGTCGGATGTACGCGGCTGCATGGTGATAAAGCCTTACGGATATGCGATATGGGAAAAAATGCAACAGACCTTAGATGGCATGTTTAAGGAAACCGGTGTTCAGAACGCCTATTTCCCGCTGCTGATCCCGAAATCGTTTCTCTCCCGCGAGGCAGAGCACGTGGAAGGCTTTGCAAAAGAATGTGCCGTAGTGACCCACTACCGTCTGAAGACGAACGCCGAGGGCGACGGCGTGGTCGTTGACCCGAATGCCCGCCTTGAGGAGGAGCTGATTATCCGTCCAACCTCAGAGACGATTATATGGAACACCTACCGCAACTGGATCCGTTCCTACCGCGACCTCCCTATACTGTGCAACCAGTGGTGTAACGTGATGCGGTGGGAGATGCGCACCCGTCTGTTCCTTCGTACCTCAGAGTTCCTCTGGCAGGAGGGACACACAGCCCATGCCACAAAAGAAGAAGCAGAAGACCGCGCAAAACTGATGCTCAAGATATATGCTGAGTTTGCAGAGAAATATATGGCAGTCCCCGTGGTTCAGGGTGTGAAGAGCGAGACTGAGCGTTTCGCAGGAGCTTTGGACACTTACACCATTGAGGCAATGATGCAGGACGGGAAAGCCCTTCAGAGCGGCACATCTCATTTCCTCGGTCAGAACTTCGGCAAGGCGTTCGACGTGCAGTTCCTGAACAAAGACAACAAGCCTGAATACGCATGGGCCACATCGTGGGGTGTGAGCACCCGTCTGATGGGCGCACTTATCATGACCCACTCCGACGACAATGGTCTGGTGCTGCCTCCGGCACTTGCTCCACTTCAGGTAGTGATTGTTCCTATATGGAAGACCGGCGAGCAGCTTGAGGCACTGAACGCAAAAGCAGGTGAGATTGCCTCAAACCTGAAATCGATGGGCATCAGCGTGAAATACGACAATGCCGACAACAAACGTCCCGGCTTTAAGTTTGCCGATTACGAGCTGAAAGGCATCCCTGTGCGGCTGGTTATCGGCTCACGCGACTTGGAGAACGGCACAGTTGAGGTGATGCGCCGCGACACGCTTGAAAAAGAGACTGTCAGCCTCGATGGAATCGAAGCCTACGTGAAGAATCTTCTCGACCAGATTCAGGAAAACATCTACAAGAAAGCCGTTGCATTCCGCGACAGCCATATCTATGAATGTGAGAGCTACGATGAGTTCAAAGAAAAGGTAAAGGATGGCGGTTTCTTCCTCTGCCCTTGGGATGGCACCGTTGAAACAGAGGCAAAAATCAAAGATGACACCCAAGCTACCATACGCTGCGTCCCGTTCGGAGTGGAACAGAAACCAGGCATCGACATGGTCAGCGGCAAAGAGGCCAAATACCGTGTGCTGATAGCAAAGGCTTATTAGTTGTTAAGCAAGGATAAAAGAAAGCAAATAATGCATAAAAAGTGAATATTCCGTATATAGTAAAAAAAAGTAAGCAAAAAGTTGGATAATAAAGAAATTTGTCGTTAATTTGCGGAAAATTTAGAGAAAATGCAATTAAAGAGCAATAAATACTGGCGATGGCAAAGCTTAAGACCGAAAAAGTCGTAAGCCGATTGTAGCTGCCGTATGATAATTGCCAGTCACTATAGATTATAAATTAGAGAGAGAATTATTTGTAACGGAGCCTGTCGTAACTTACGCCAGGCTCCGTTGTATATTTTTCCCGCAATACAAATTTCTTTACAATATGAAGTATCAAGTAGATGCCAACGGCTTCTACGGGAACTACGGAGGCAGTTATGTTCCCGAGATCCTGTATAAGACCGTTGAAGATTTGAAGGAAGCCTATCTTCCAATTATTGAGAGTGACGAATTCAAGCAGGAGTTTCACACCCTTCTCCGTGACTATGTAGGCCGTCCGTCGCCCTTATACTTCGCCCGCCGGATGAGCGAGCGCTACGGATGCCATCTGTATCTGAAACGGGAGGATCTAAACCACACAGGTGCCCATAAAATCAACAACTCTCTGGGTCAGATTCTGATAGCGAAGAAGATGGGTAAGACCCGCATCATCGCTGAGACAGGTGCCGGTCAGCATGGTGTTGCCACCGCCACCGCCTGTGCGCTGATGGATATGCCCTGCACGGTGTATATGGGTGCAACCGATGTTGAGCGTCAGCGTCCGAATGTTGAGCGCATGAAGATGCTAGGCGCCGAGGTGTGCCCGGTTTATTCAGGTAATAAGACGCTGAAAGACGCGACGAATGAAGCTATCCGCGACTGGTGCTGTCATCCTTCCGACACATTTTACATCATTGGATCGACTGTGGGTCCACATCCCTACCCCGACCTTGTCGCCCGTTTGCAGAGCGTGATTTCCGAAGAGCTGAAATGGCAGCTTGAGGAGAAAACCGGCCGCACCTGGCCCGACTATCTGATAGCCTGCGTGGGCGGTGGTTCGAATGCAGCCGGCACCATCTATCATTTCCTGGATAACGAAAATGTAAGAATCGTATTGGCAGAAGCCGGTGGCAAGGGGATCGACACATATATGACCGCCGCATCAATGGAAATCGGCACCACGGGCATCCTGCATGGCTCACGTATCAAGCTGATGCAGACCGACGACGGTCAAATTGTGGAGCCCTACAGCATCTCTGCCGGTCTGGACTATCCTGGTACGGGTCCCATACATTGTCATCTATATGAAAGCGGACGAGCCCGAGTGCTGGCAGTGAACGATGACGAAGCACTTGCCGCCGCACTGGAGCTGACACGCACAGAGGGTATTATCCCCGCATTGGAATCAGCCCATGCCTTGGGAGTGCTTCCCAAGATGAAATTCAACCCCGATGATGTGGTTGTGCTGACCGTAAGCGGTAGAGGGGACAAAGATATGATTACCTATTTGAAGTATTTTAACGGATGAGGGAAGCATTTATCAGAAAATTCTAAAATGCCTAGCCCAGGAATGCATGGAAAGCAAGGAAGCCCAGAAAGCCTAGAAAACCTAGAAAGCTTCGGATTGCCTAAAAATGCCTATGATTGCCTAAAAATGCTTAGAAATGCCTAGGAAGCCTAGAAAAAAACATAAAAAAACAACTTACTTTTAATGGAAGCAACATACAAATACAGAACGGCAAGCAAGAAAGTGCTTGGTGATTTAGTCACTCCAGTGAGTGCATATATGAAAGTGCGAGATGATTATCCTCAGTCGGCGTTAATGGAAAGTTCTGATTATCATAGTGGTGAGAACTCAAAATCATTTATCGGCCTGCATCCGATAGGAAGTGTGAGGATTTCTCATGGAATTGCGATCAGCGAATATCCCGACGGGAAGATTTATGAGCGTCCTGTTGACCGGGAATATCAGTCGGATCAGGTAATCAACGACTTTATCCATTCGTTTGAGATCAGCGGTGATTACACCAACTACTGCGGACTATACGGATTCACATCATTCAATGCCGTCCGTTATTTCGAGGATATCGAAGTGAAAGACGAGACACGGGAGGAGAACGACGCCCCGGATCTGATTTACATTTTATATAAAGACATCATCGTGTTCGACCATTTTCGCAATGAGCTCATCATCGTTGAGCTGTTGAGCGAAGGGGAGGAAGACGACCTTGATGTTCTGGAGAACGACATCATGAACCGCCGTGCCCATGCTTACGAGTTTCATCCTGTTGGTGACTGCCGTTCCACACTGACCGATGAGGAGCACAAAGCGAATATCCGAAAGGGAATCATCCACTGCCTACGTGGTGACGTGTTTCAGATAGTGCTGTCACGCCGTTTCATTCAACGTTATGAAGGTGACGACTTCAAGTTATACCGCGCCCTACGCAGTATCAACCCTTCACCCTACCTCTTCTATTTCGATTTCGGCGGCTACCGAATCTTCGGTTCCTCACCAGAGACTCACTGTCGTATTGAGGGGCGCCGTGCATATATCGACCCTATTGCTGGAACGACGAGAAGGACAGGTAATCCAGATGAAGACCGTAAAAACGCACTTTATCTGAAGAACGACCCGAAGGAGAATGCAGAGCACGTGATGCTGGTTGATCTTGCCCGTAACGATCTGAGCCGCAACTGCCACGACGTAAAAGTGGAATTCTACAAAGATATGCAATACTACTCCCACGTGATACACTTAGTAAGCCGTGTGAGTGGAGAGCTGGATGTTGATGCAGACCCAGTGAAAGCCTTTATCGACACCTTCCCTGCCGGCACATTGTCGGGAGCGCCTAAAGTACGTGCGATGCAGCTGATTTCCGCCTACGAGCCTCATAACCGCGGTGCCTACGGCGGCTGTATCGGTTTTATCGGAATGAACGGCAGCCTGAACCAAGCCATTACCATCCGCACATTCGTGAGCAGAAACAACGAGCTGTGGTTTCAGGCCGGCGGCGGTATAGTGGCAAAAAGCGATGAGGAATACGAGCTGCAAGAGGTAAACAACAAACTGGGTGCGCTCAGGAAAGCAATTGCGCAGGCAGAAACACTTTAGGATTTACGATTAATAGAATAATTTCAAACCACAGAGTTTTTTTATGAAGATAGTAATCATAGATAATTACGACAGTTTCACGTATAATCTGTCGCATTTGGTAAAAGAAACAGGCTGCGAAGTGAGCGTTTTCAGAAACGACCAGTTTGTATTGGAATCGCTTAAGGATTTCGACAAGATTATCTTGTCGCCCGGTCCTGGCATCCCAAGCGAATCTGGCCTGTTGATGGATGTAATCCGGCAATATGCGGGTAAGAAACCGATATTAGGTGTTTGTCTAGGCCATCAGGCCATCGGTGAGGTATTTGGCGGTAGCCTTGTGAATCTCAGCGAAGTGTTTCACGGTGTCTGCACCCCTGCCATTGTAACGGTACACGACTATCTGTTTGAGGGTCTGTCGGACACCATCGAAGTCGGGCGTTATCACTCATGGGTGGTCCGCCATGAGGGACTGCCCTCCTGTCTGGAAGTGACAAGTCTGAGTGAAGAAGGCTATATCATGTCGATGCGCCACACGAAGTATGACATCCGCGGCATCCAATTTCATCCTGAGAGCGTGCTCACTCCAGACGGGAAACGTATAATGGAAAACTGGATTACTCATGAAGAATAATTTTAAGTGAATAGTGTATTTACATTTGCAGATGTACAAGCAAGAAAACTGGAAAATGAAGAATTAAGTATTTAACAATTAAAATTATAGCAGAAAAATGAAAAATTATTTAGAGAAACTGGTAGAGGGAAAAGAGCTGAGCCGTGAGGAGACCCACGACATCATGATTGGTATCACCCAAGAGAAGTACAAGGCAGAGCAGATAGCCGCCCTGCTGATGGGCATCCAGATGCACGGCGTGAGCGTGGATGAACTGCTGGGGTTCCGTGACGCGCTGTTAGAGACAGGCAAATCCGTTGACTTGGACGACTATGACACACTGGATATCGTGGGAACAGGCGGCGACTGCAAAAACACGTTCAACATATCCACCTGCTCAGCATTCGTAATTGCAGGAGCAGGGTATAAAGTTACCAAACATGGCAACGGCGCAAGCACATCAGTGAGCGGTGCCAGCAACGTGCTTGAGGGCCATGGCGTGAAATTCACATCAGACTTAGACACGCTACGCCGTTCACTCGACGAGGCTGGCATCTGCTATCTGCATGCCCCCTTGTTTGCCTACGGGATGAAGTTCGTAGGTCCCACACGTAAAGCCATGCAATTGCCCACTTGCTTTAATCTGCTCGGTCCGCTGGTGAATCCCTGCCGTCCTAAGAACTCACTTCACGGGACAGCCAATCAGAGCCAATTGCGTCTTTATACGAACATTCACCAGAAAATAGGCGACAATTTCGGTGTGGTAACCAGCTACGACGGCTACGACGAGATTTCTCTGACAAGCGGATTCAAGTTCTCGACAAACGTGTTTGAGAAAGTATATACGCCGAAAGACCTCGGCCTTAACTACGTGAAGCCAGCCGACATCTATGGCGGAAACACAGCATCTGAGGCGATGAGCGTGTTCGACAGTGTGCTTGAAGGCACATGCACTGAAGCACAGAAGAACGTGATACTGGCCAATGCAGCATGTGGTATCAGCGTGATGGACTACAACAAAAGTATCGACGAGTCAATCGCGGAGGCACGCGAATCACTTGACAGCGGGCGCGCATTAAATGCATTCAAGAAATTTGTAGAAATCAATTCGTGATTTACGAATTATTTAGATTTTTGATTTTTTTTCAAATTGGATTAGATAAGATTTTTTAGGGCTAAATAGGATTAAATTGAATTAAAGCTATTATGATTTAATAATAAACCCCAAACATTAGGAATAAGATGAAGGATATATTAGAAGAGATAGTAGCGCATAAGCGTGTGGAAGTGGAAAGGAGCAAGATGCTGCATCCGATGAGTGTCATCAGCAAAGAAGCGGAGCAATACATTAGCGGGGGTCGGCACGAGGTGATTTCAATGTCTCGGCGGCTTAGCACTTCCTCTTCAGGCATCATTGCTGAATTCAAACGGCGTTCACCGTCGAAAGGATGGATTAAAGAAAGCGGTAAGGCCGAGGAGATTCCACTTTCCTACTCGCTTCATGGGGCTAGTGGCATATCGATACTGACGGATAAGCATTATTTCGGTGGTTGTCAGCAGTTTTTGGAGACAGCACGTCGGTTGGTGACAGACACCCCGATATTGCGTAAGGATTTTATCATAGATGAGTATCAGTTGTTTGAGGCCCGTCTGATGGGAGCAGATGCTGTGTTGCTGATAGCAAGCGACCTGAAAAAGGATGAATGCCGCCGATTTGCGCGTCTTGCCCATGATCTGGGTCTTGAGATACTGCTTGAAATTCACTCAGAATCGGAATTGGACTATGTGGGTGAAAATATCGATATGGTCGGGGTAAATAACCGACATTTGGGAACGTTCCACACCGATGTTGCCACGTCGTTCCGTCTGGCATCGCTGTTGCCGGAAGACTATGTGCTGGTGTCGGAGAGCGGTATCAGCCAGCCACAGACAGTACGTGAGCTTCGTGAAGCCGGATTCAGGGGATTCCTGATTGGCGAGACGTTCATGCGGTGTGATGAACCGGGTGAGGCGCTTGGAGAGTTTATTGAAAAGGTGGTGGGTTAGATAAGACTGTGAGATGATAAGAGATTATAGGAGATTATAAGATAAAATAGGATATTATTGGTGGTAATAGGACAATATAGGATTATCAATACAAAAAACAAATACGAATTAACCGATGAAAATCAAAGTCTGCGGGATGCGGGACGCTGAGAATATCCGCGAGGTGGAGGCACTGGGCGTTGACTGTATGGGGTTTATCTTTTATGAGGGTTCGAGCCGTTATGTCAGCACTAAGCCTGCTTATCTTCCCACTCAGTGCAAACGTGCGGGTGTGTTCGTGAGCAGCACGGTGACCGAAATTTTAGAAAAATGCGATGGATTCGGGTTGGATATCGTGCAACTACACGGAAATGAAAGTGCAGATTTTTGCTCCGACTTACGCAAAATGCTTCCGACCGACATTCAGATAATCAAGATGTTGAGTATATCAGACGGCAAAGCCTTCTCGACCACAAAAGCCTTTATGCCCTACGTTGATTATTTCCTTTTTGAAAGTCCATGTCGGGAATATGGTGGAAGCGGCAAGCAGTTCGACTGGTCATTACTCGACCTTTACCGAGGTGACAAGCCGTTTATCTTGACAGGCGGCATCGGACCAGATGACGCATCACGACTGATGAAATTGCAGCATTCACGATTTGCAGGTATAGACTTAAATTCACGATTCGAAATTGCTCCAGCCATGAAATCGGTTGAGTTACTAAAACAATTAATCAATAACATACGAACATCATGAACAGAATTAACAAATTATTTATCGAGAAACGGCAGCAGATTCTGTCGATTTACTTCTGTGCCGGTCATCCCACATTGGAGGGGACAGCTGAGACGATAGAGACGTTAGCCAAGAACGGCATAGACATGATAGAAATCGGCATACCATTTTCCGATCCGATGGCTGATGGCGTGGTGATACAGAACGCATCGAGCAAAGCCCTGCGCAACGGTATGACACTCCGCTTGCTGTTCAGTCAGCTGGAAGATATCCGTAAGACCGTGGATATCCCACTGATACTGATGGGGTATCTGAACCCGATTATGCAATTCGGATTCGAGGCATTCTGTGAACGTTGCGTAGCAGTGGGAATTGACGGAGTAATCATTCCCGACCTTCCCTTTAAAGACTATCTGGATGAATTCAAACCCGTTGCAGACAGACACGGCCTCCGCATCATCATGCTGATAACACCAGAGACAAGCGAGGATCGCATCCGATTTATAGACTCTCACACAGACGGTTTCATCTATATGGTCTCCTCCGCCTCCACCACAGGCGCACAGAAATCGTTTAACGCTGCCAAACAAGCGTATTTCGAACGAATCAACTCGATGGGACTGCGGAACCCACGTATGATTGGTTTCGGTATCTCGAATAAGCCCACACTTGAGGCGGCTTTCCAGAACGCCTCCGGTGCCATAATCGGCTCAAAGTTCGTCAGTCTCTACGAAAGCACGTTGGACGCACAGGCGGCTATCGACATGCTCTTTGAAGCACTGCGAAGCGAATGATTTGAAAATTAAGAAGCCAATAAGACGAGACGTTAGTTCTGCATTCGAAAACTGCTTCAACATTCTTTGCAAATTAATAGCTGAAAAAAAAAACTCATCTACAGTCTTTATTTAATTGTGACAACAATGCAAAACAAAGTGTTATTTGTTTTGCATTGTTGTCAATTTTTCGTAACTTTGGCTACGCCGAAGTTACTCTCGCTCGGAAAAACTCAAATAAATTTTGCTCCGCTGAATTTTCTCACGACTCAGCAAAGATTCAGCAAGCTAATCTTTGCATTCGCTGCTCAAAAATTTGGTTTTTCGCTCGCTTATTCGTAAGTTTGGCTACGCCGAAGTTACTCTCGCTCGGAAAAACTCAAATAAATTTGGTTTTTCGCTCGCTTATTCGTAACTTTGCAAAAAATTATTGAAAATAAGTAATTTATTAGTATTTTAAGGTAAGAGATTCATTACTCACAAACATAATGGCTTCAAAAAAGAATTATCTTCGAAGATCCTTCCATATTACCCTCGTTGTTGTTTTTCTTCTATTACTTTTGTTTTTTCTTCCCCGTATCACCTTGTTCGACAAGACGATGCGGCGTGTGGATGTTATAGGTGACATTTTGGAGAAAGACAGCATGGGCAACGTGCTCGCAGAGTTGTATATCGACAGTCTTCAGGGTTTTGTTGACTCTATGCTGATAGAGGGACCAGTTCCTGAGGTTGTGAAACTGGACTATAAAGACAGCATCCCTCCAGGCATGGTTGCCATAGAGGATTATGGCGACAGCACTGGGGTACACCGTGAGATGGATAAATTCTACCGTGCACTTGACGAGGCAGACCGTCGCCAAGTCCGTATCGCCGTTTTCGGAGACTCCTATATCGAAGGCGACATTCTGACATCCTCGCTGCGTCATCTGCTTCAGAGCAAATATGGCGGCAGAGGTCCAGGCTGGGTTGAGGTGTCGTGCGTGAGCGAAGGTTTCCGTAATACAATCAAAAACTCTAACAGCGGGTGGGAAAAACACCATTCCACCGACAAACATGGTTTCAACACAGGGTGTCAGAGCTTGGCCAGCAGTTATTTCATCCCAGGATCGAACGCAACTTTCACGCTGACCTGTCAGAATCAGAACTATCCGGAGACGTTGTCGTATGTTGACGAAGTTGGTGTGTGGTACGACAACACCAACCCGCTGACATTGTCACTGACATTGAACGACGTTAACAGCCAGACAATCAACACGCACGATCTGAGCGGCATCCAGAAATTTATCACTCATGGCGACAGCATCACCAAAGCATCGCTTCATGCATCGGGCAGCGGCATCGTTTATGGCATGACGCTCGACAGTAAAACCGGCATCATCGTTGACAACTACAGCGTTCGCGGCAGTCCAGGCGTGAATTTAGAGAAGATTCCATCGCATTTTCTAAATGCCATTTCCAAATACCGTCCCTACGACCTCATCATTTACGAGTTTGGTCTGAACGTTGCATCTGAGAGACGTAAGGACTACAGCTCCTACACCGATAAATTCATCAATGTGATTCAGCACATGCAGTCGTACCTGCCTGATTGCAGCTTCTTAGTATTTGGCGCAAGCGACCGTGCCAAACGTGGTGGCGACGGCAACTACCACACTATGGCTGGTGTGGTGAGCCTGATCAACTACCAGCGCAAAATGGCAAGCGACAGCAAGGTAGCATTCTGGAATATGCGCGACGCATTAGGCGGTGACGGCGCCATAGCCTCACTGCAAAAGCAGGGAATGGCGGCAAAAGACTTCACCCACTTGAATTTCAAGGGCGGTGAGCATATCGCAAAGCTTTTCTTCGACGTGCTTGAGAACGGTAAGATGAACTACGACAAGCGACATGGGAAATGAGTTATTAGTTTTTACTGAAGTTTCTGAAGTTCTTAAAAGGTTGATGACAGCTGGAGTTGTGGATTGTTTTAGAGTGGCTGATCCATTAGATTATCATTTGCAAAACTATCCTCCACGAGCCGCAGGATCGTTAACTCCCATTCCGAAGGAATTAACTCCCATTTTCTCTGAAAATTAACTTCCTTTTTTACTTCCGAAACTTGAATTAGTTTATAGTTTTTTTGATATTACCCATAAGATATATGTTTGACATCAACTGGCAATCCGTATTGGATCAGTTAACATACGATCCGAAGAACCCGATGATATTCTCAACAGGCGTGTTCCTGTTTCTGTTTCTCGGTTTTACATTCATATACAATCTGTTAGGGAAGAACAAGACCACAACATTGCGTCTGCTGTTCGTGACGTTGTTCTCCTATTATTTCTACTATAAGAGCAGTGGCTACTATTTCTACCTGTTGCTGATTGTGTCGCTGACCGATTTCATCCTTGCCTATCTCATCTACAGGAACAATGTTCGCGCCGGACTGACAACAGAAGAACAAATCCGCAAACGTAAACTACCTATAAACCGTCTGTTGCTCGGACTGAGTTTATGCGTGGATTTAGGGATTCTGATTTATTTCAAATACACCAATTTCTTCGGCAAATGCTGGGCAGACATCACAGGCGGTCACTGGGACATGCTCGACATCATTCTTCCTGTTGGTGTGTCGTTCTTCACGTTCCAGTCGTTGAGCTATACGTTTGACACCTACCGTGGAAAAATGAAGCCCTTGACGAATTTCCTCGATTACGCATTCTTCGTTTCTTTCTTCCCGCAATTAGTGGCAGGTCCTATTGTCCGCGCAAAAGACTTCATTCCTCAGATACGCAAGCCTTTGTTTGTGTCGAAGACGATGTTCGGCCGCGCTTTGTTCCTTATCATGGCGGGCTTGCTTAAAAAAGCAGTCATAGCCGACTATATCAGTGTGAACTTTGTGGACCGCGTCTTTGAACAGCCCGACCTGTATTCAGGAGTTGAGAATCTGTTGGGTCTGTATGCATATTGTATTCAGTTATACTGCGACTTCTCTGGTTATTCCGACATGGCGATAGGTATTGCGCTGATGCTGGGTTTTACTTTCCCCAAGAACTTCGACGCTCCTTACAAATCGCAGAGTGTGACAGAATTCTGGCGCCGTTGGCATATCAGTCTGTCTTTCTGGCTGCGCGACTATGTCTATATATCTCTCGGAGGCAATCGTCATGGCCTGGTCCGTCAGTGCTTCAACGTTGGCATGGTGATGGTAGTCGGCGGTTTCTGGCATGGAGCGGGCTTCAATTTCCTGCTGTGGGGTGTGTTCCAGGGGCTGATGCTTGTGGTTGAGAAACTTTATATGGACTGGCGGAAGAAACGTAACCCCAATTACCATTTGATGAACCGTAAAGGCGGTTTAGTCGGCCTCACCCGTATGCTCCTGACCTTCCACATCTTTATGTTCTCCCTGATTTATTTCCGTTCCACAAGCTTTGAGAATGGCACGATGATGCTGACCCAAATATTCAGCAATTTCTCCCCTCAGGTGTTCACTCAGTGGGTGGTGGGCTACTGGGTTGTGGCTGTATTGGTATTGCTTGGTTATATCACCCACCTGCTCCCAAGCAAGGTGAACGACAAGGTGACCACTGGCATCACCCGCATGTCGCTGGTTGGTCAGGCACTTCTGCTTGTTATCGTGATTTTCATCGTGATTCAGATGAAGACCGCAGATGTGCAGCCGTTCATATACTTTGATTTTTAGTAAAAAGTGAATAGTTAATAGTGAAAAGTGTATTTACTCTAAAAACTTTATAACCTCAACACATATCCCTCAGCTCTTAACACTCAACAATAAACTATAAACATTTTTTGGCAAATTCAGCAAAAATGCTTAACTTTGCATAGATATACAAATCATAACAATTAAAATGGGATTTATTTCAAGATTATTCGGTAAGAAGAAAAAGGAGAAAGTAGGCGGCATGGAGGATTTCATGACACTTATCCGTGTCTATTTCCAGAGCACAATAGCCGCTCAGGTTGGAGGTCTCAGCATTTCTCAACTACCCGATCTTCTTACTTTCAAACGGAGTCTGAAAGTTCCAACAGTAAACAATAAGCTTGGCATCGGAGAAAAGAAAGCGTGCCAGAAACTGATGCAGGACTTGTATAAAATAGATGACTCCTTCTTCAAAGAGATAGACAACAGCGTGAAAAAGCGCTGTAAGAAAATTATGGATGTGCAAAACTACATGATTATGTTCCAAGGGTATTCTCAGGAGCTTGTGATGTTGGTAGGCACAATGTTGAAATGGCGTTTCCGTATTCCCTCTTTCTTGAAGAAAGCGATGAAGACGATGGTGACCAGCACCGTTCACGACATCTTTACGAAAGAGAACTGGAAAGACGAAGCGCAGCGTAAATCAGTTTATTCGGTCCGAAGGTATCAGCAGACATTGGGATTCTCTGAGCCCTGGACCATTGAGTATGTATATAATTTCATCATTCTCGCCAAGCGCGAAAAGCCATCGAAAGAGGATATGGCGAAGGCAAAAGACATGATGAGCAAAAAATAGGAATCAGTCACGCGTTCAATGGATCGTTTAGACTTGCATGCATTACGTTCGTTTGAAAGCGAAGTCAGGCAGCTTCTTGCCGGCTATAAGAAACAGCAGGAGGAGTTGCGTTCTCTTCATTTGCTCTTATCTTCGAAAGAGGAGGAGATTGGTCAGCTGCAGAGTTCTATACGTTCCTACGAGCGTGCCTATTCCAACTTAAAAACAGCGCGTATGCTAGAAGTAAGCGACGGTGATATCCGTAGTGCCAAGCTTCGCATAACGCGTTTAGTGCGTGAAGTTAACAAATGCATTAGGCTACTAAGTGCCGAAATGGGTGATATAGGTGATTCACCGGAAGCTGGGGATGATTCCTCCAAGAATGCTGAAAATCCATCTGAGCCATCAGATAACAAGGCAGAAACAACGGAAAATGTAATGGTCGCATCAAATGACAAGCTGAAGTCATCAGAAGATGATGCAGAACCGTTACAGAAAAAGACAGAGCCAAAGGAAGAAGTGGTAATATCCCCTTCTGATGAGAAAGAGACAAATCCATCGGATGATCATTCTGAATCTTCGAATGATGTTCCGGAATCTCATGAAGAAGGTTTAGGAACACCATCAGGCAAAACGAAGCTATCAGATGATGTTTCTGCACCAATGTCAGACCAGCCAAAGTCAGAACCGTTGCAGTTAGAAATCGAGAACGACAGTCAATCTGTGTCGAAAGAGCCAGACTTATGGGCAGACTTTGGTATGTTGCCGTTGTTCTCTGATGATGAACCGAAGAAATAGCCGGTTGTAATCCGCTTATCCCCATTAAGCTATATTTCCTATGGAACAAAAGCAGAACATACGGATCCGCATAGATGATGTGGTGTTGCGCATGACAGTGAGCGACGTGGACGAAGAGAAACGTTACCGCGACGCTGCCGCCTACATCAACGACCGCCTGCTGAATGCCCGTCAGAAATATCCCAACGTTCCATCGGAGAAATACTATGCCACGATAGTGATGCTGGAGCTTGCCACGAAAGGTGTTAGCATCTCGAACAAGTCGAGCGTAGAGCCCTATAAGAAGTCGATGGCTGAGCTGAGCGACGCTATCCGTGAAGCACTGAAACAATAATAGTGCTTTCTCCGCCCACACTTCTTTCTGTCACGAATTATTCACGCACTTTAACACATTCATGCAAATGGATGTAGTTATTGTGCGTTTTTTATAACACTTAAATTATTAATAACTAATTTGAATAAAAATGGATGCATTAGCTATTGTTATCTCATTGATTTGTTTAGTAGCCGGTTTTGCCCTGGGCTACCTACTATTCCGGTATGTGATAAAGCAGAAATATCAGGAAATGGTAAAAGCAGCAGAAGCCAAAGCCGAAAACATAAAAAAAGACAAGTTGCTTGAGGTTAAGGAGAAATTCCTGAACAAGAAATCAGAGTTAGAAAAAGAGGTTGCTCAGCGTACCCAACGCCTTCAGCAGGCAGAGAACAAGCTGAAGCAGCGTGAACTGTCGCTGACTCAGCGTCATGAGGACCTTCAGAAGAAAAAAGCAGAGACCGACTCGTTGAAATCGAATTTAGACAAGCAGATTGCCAGCTATAATTCGAAAAAAGGCGATCTGGACAAGATGATTGCACAGCAGCGCACGAAGTTGGAGACCATCAGTGGCCTGACAGCTGAGGAAGCAAAGAACCAGCTGGTTGAGAGCATGAAAGACGAGGCACGCACAAACGCGATGCAATATATCAACGAAATTGTTGACGATGCAAAAATGACTGCGACCAAAGAAGCGAAACGCATTGTGATTCAAAGCATTCAGCGTGTTGCCACTGAGACCGCAATCGAGAACTCCGTGTCGGTGTTCCATATCGACTCCGACGAGGTGAAAGGACGTGTGATTGGCCGTGAAGGCCGTAATATCCGTGCTTTGGAGGCAGCGACAGGTGTTGAGATTGTGGTTGACGACACTCCCGAGGCCATTGTGATTTCCGCCTTCGACCCAGTACGCCGTGAGATTTGTCGTCTGGCACTGCATCAGCTGGTAGCCGACGGCCGCATCCACCCCGCACGCATCGAGGAGGTTGTAGCGAAAGTGAAGAAGCAAGTGGAGGAAGAGATTATCGAGACTGGTAAGCGTACCGCAATCGACCTGGGCATTCATGGTCTGCATCCTGAACTTATCCGTATGATCGGTAAGATGAAATACCGTTCTTCCTATGGTCAGAACCTGCTTCAGCATTCGCGCGAGACAGCCAATCTGTGTGCAGTAATGGCTTCGGAGCTTGGACTGAATCCGAAGAAAGCACGTCGTGCAGGTCTGCTGCATGATATCGGCAAGGTGCCAGACGAGGAGCCAGAGATGCCACACGCAACTTACGGTGCCAAGTTGGCAGAGAAATACAAAGAGAAAGCTGAAATTGTGAACGCAATAGCCGCTCACCACGACGAGACTGAGATGACTACACTGCTGGCTCCAATCGTGCAGGTATGCGACGCTATCAGCGGTGCCCGTCCAGGTGCACGCCGAGAGATAGTCGAAGCTTACATCAAGCGTCTGAACGATCTGGAGCAGCTTGCCATGTCGTATCCTGGCGTGACGAAGACATACGCTATCCAGGCAGGCCGTGAGCTCCGCGTGATTGTGGGGGCAGACAAAATCAGCGACGCAGAGACCGAGACACTCAGCACCGAAATTGCCAAGAAAATCCAGGATGAGATGACCTATCCGGGACAGGTGAAGATTACGGTTATCCGCGAGACACGCGCCATCAGCTTTGCGAAGTAAGTTGTTAGAAGACAAGAAGACAAGAACGTTCTCACATCTTACTACATTTTTCCTTTAAGAAAATTAGATTATGACGAACAAGGAATTAGGAGCGATTGGCGAGGAATTAGCCGCCAACTATCTGGTGAAGTCGGGCTACCGCCTGCTTCACCGCAACTGGCGGTTGAAAGGAGGCTGCGAAATCGATATCGTTGCCTTTAAGGACAATGCTCTCCATTTCGTGGAGGTGAAAACCCGCACGACCACATTCCTTGACCCGCTGAAAGCAGTGAACATGGAGAAAATCCGCCATGTGGGCCGTGCAGCACTTCAGTATAAGCGGTACTACGGACACCCCTACGACATCCATATCGATGCTATAGGCATTGTCTATTCATCAGAGACGGATTATCAGCTTCACTGGATTCCTGATGTGCATAATAATATGACGGATTACGGGTATGGACGAAGATGACGTTTATTTACGATTTAAAGATTTACGATTTACTATTTATTTTATAATTTGGGCATTTTAGTATTATAAAAAACAAGAAGACGAGAAGACAAGAAGACGCGACAATAGTTTTTAGTTTTATATCATTAGTTGCTTACAGTTTAAAGACGCACGACAGCGCATCTCTACTTATATAGATTGTAATTGATGCCCACAGGGCGTCTCCACAAAACAGACGTTGAGCTATGAGGAAAATTGGAATTCTATCTCTTTTATTACTGTCAGCCATGAGCAGCCACGGGCAGGTTGGCGGCGACAGTGTCGGCAGCCGTCTGGTGAGCGACATCAGCTATGATGCCACGCTAAGCGGTACTTTCGGCGCAGGTGACCACACGGCAGTGTGGCTTCATTCCAACCGCTACGGCATCGCGTCGGGCGAGACCAACTCCGGCTATCTCCGTGGCGGTTTGTTCCGTCCTTACAATGCCGACAGTCTGTATAAATGGCGTTACGGCTATGGTGCAGACCTTGCTGTGGCAGCCAACCACAGCTCCACGCTGATTATCCAGCAGCTGTATGTCGATGTGGCATGGAAAAAAGGGTTGCTTACAGTCGGAGCGAAAGAGCAGCCGTTGGAGCTCAAAGACGCACGCTTCAGCAGCGGTGGTCAGACATTGGGAGTCAATGCCCGCCCGGTTCCGGAAATCCGCCTGTCTCTGCCCGAATACTGGGTGGTTCCCTACACAAAAGGATGGCTGCAATTTAAAGGTCATATCGCTTACGGCATGATGACCGACAAAAACTGGCAGCACGACTTCACGCATAAGCAGAGCCGCTACACAGACAACGTCCTGTATCACAGCAAGGCAGGCTACCTTCGCATCAAACATGCCGACTACGACTACCCGTTGTCGCTGGAGGCTGGCCTTCAGATGGCATGTCAGTTTGGTGGCACCACCTACACACGCCTGAACAACGGTGAAATGATGAAAATCAACAGCCGCAAGAATTTCTCTGCGTTCTGGCATGCCTTCATCCCCGGCGGCAGCGAGGTAAACGAAAGCGGAACAGCCTTTGAGAACACCGAAGGCAACAACTTAGGGAGTTACCTGGTGCGTGTGAACTACGACAAGCCGAATTGGCACTGGGCGTTATATTTCGAGAAATATTTTGAGGATCAGTCGGGTATGTTCGGCGTTGACTACGACGGCTACGGGAAAGGTGACAACTGGGACACGCACAAAAAACGTAAATACTTTGCCTATGACTTCAAGGACATGATGCTCGGCTTTGAATACGAGCGCAAAAATGGTACGTGGTTCCGCAACCTCGTGATTGAATATCTCTACACGAAGTATCAGAGCGGTCCGGTGTATCACGACCACAACAAAGGGCGATCAGACCATCTAGGAGGTAACGACGACTTCTACAACCACTCGATTTATCCCGGCTGGGAGCACTGGGGCGAGGCAATCGGCTCACCACTCTACTACGCTCCGCTTTATAATGACAACGGCGAAGTACGTTTCGCAAACAACCGCTTCACAGCTTTCCATTTAGGTGTTGGCGGTCAGCCGACCGACGAAATCAGCTACCGTTTCCTCGGAACATGGGAATGCGGCCTGGGCACCTACCGCAAGCCTCTCTCCAAGAAAGAGCATGAGCTGAACTTCCTTGCTGAATGTACCTATAACCCGCAATCTCCTAAACTGCGCGGATGGTCAGCCACGGCTGGAGTTGGTCTTGATGTAGGCGGTATTATCGGCGATAACTTCGGGGTGAACGTGTCAGTGCGGAAATGCGGACTGCTGACTGGCGGAAAACGGAGAAAATGAAGAATTATTTAAGCGAAAAGTGAAAAGTGCAGAAAACGATGAATTCGGTGAAAGAGCGTCTGCTGGGCATAGCCTACGAGGAAGCATTCTGGCGTAGTCAGTTTAATGTGCGTAGGGCCCGTAAGGGGCTGTATGCTTGGAGCCGCTATGGGCGTGACATTCAGTTGAAGAATTTTGACATCATCGGTTTTCTTGACGAATGGGAGCAGATCCGCTGTGAACGCCCTGTGGTGTTGGATGTTGGCAGCGGTGCGAGTTTCTGCACTGGCAACCTGTCGCACGGCAAGGAAATCGACATCCACTATATCGACCCGCTGGCACCCTACTACAACCGGATGATAGAGAAAACGCATCCTCGCCATTTTCCTTCTGTGGAGTTCGGCACCATCGAGCAGCTTTCCGCATTCTATCCAGGTGGAAATGTGGCATTCATCCATGTTCAGAATGCGTTGGATCACTGTCAGTCACCCGTGCGCGGCATCATCGAATGTCTTCGTTGTCTTGCTGTCGGCGGCATCCTTTATCTGAAACATTTCCCCAATGAGGCAGAGCGTGAGAGCTACCGAGGTTTTCATCAGTATAACATCGACTACAGCGACAATTCGCTGATAATCTGGAACAAGCAGGACCGCCACGACATCAATGCCTTATTGGCCGCATTCACAAATATAACCGTCACGCTCTCCGACATCGGCGAGGTGATTGCAATCATCACCAAAACAGGTGAAGTACCCCCACCCCTTTACGACGACTCAAATAATCTGCATGAGTTGTGTGAGATGCAGATGCAGACAGCCTTAGCGTTCAACAGCTTCGGTTTTTCATTGAAATACCACATACGTAGGCGTTTTTATATCATCGTCCAGCACACCATGCGGTGGTTATCCCCGAAATTCAAGTCAAAACTGAAAAGCTGGATTCGGAAGTAACCGTTGGTTGGACATTTCACGGTATCTTTCAAACATACTGAATCTCAACTTGTCCTATGGATATTTCATGGTAAGGTGGAATTAGAGAAACGTACCTGCCCTAAAAATCAGAATAACATTTTACAACCTGCTCCAACTGCATCCTCATTCTATTTTATATGTAAGTGACAAATTGAAATCTGAATAATGAGATTTCACATTGTCGTAATATTTATAGACAGAGCTTCGTGTGAAATAATGGTATTGAGCTGAAGCATAGACGTTTTTGAAGAGCTTGATGTCGATTCGTGGATTCAGGACAAAAAACGTGGCACGTCCCTTCTCGCCAGCTTTTCTATTATATAAAGTTATGAACTTATAAGGTTCTTCTTTTCCTTCAGTTCTGAATTTCCTTATTTGGTCTTTCTCGTATCCTTTCCAAGTAAATAAATAATGGAAAGCCGCATCGAAATTCAGATAAATCCAATCGGAAATGCGGAGCGCATTATTTATTTTAACGTTAAATCCGCTACCCATATTATAGCCTCTGTAGTAATTATCACTTGTGTATCCACCGAGGAATACCAAGTTGGTGTTAGTAGTATGACGGAACACGGGAGATTCAAAAGTAAATGCCGGTCCTAAAGCAGCCGGCTCGGTGAGACTGAGCAGTGTTAGCCGGTCGCCCTTAAAACTTTCCTGTTGTTCATTGTTATAATACTCAAAGTCCTGATTGATTGAGAAAACAGAACCGCTTTTCTCCCCCTCATGAATCTGCCATCCATGCAGTCTTCCGTTGATGCAAAATTTGCTGACAAGCGGAATATGCGTAGTGTTTTTATTAAAAGTCATCTCTGAAGTAAAGCAGTCGAATGGTTTGTTATGCTTAACACTACCAAACTTTCCATAATCGATTCTAATATTAAAAGAGGGATTGGTGGTTGTAGATGAAGCTTTTGTGTCCGCCCACCGGCATCCGGCAGAAAGAAAAATGCTGTAAGGGATTTCCGATTTGTCATGGTAAAGATAATGCGTTTCATCATGCCTCCACATATCTCCGTCAATCATTCTGTTAATTCCCCTCATGGGAGCAATGCCAAAAGCTAAAGTCTCTTTCAGCACACGCCTCAATCCTCTTGACCGGTTATTTAAAATAATATCAGTTAATCTCATCGTCACCTCACCTAATGCAGCCCCTCCAAAAGTCGTGGACAACAAATCATTATGCGCAGGGTAGTCAGTTTCTGCAATTTCTTCCCACTCCACACTTCCCAACGCAGTCAGCAGGGACGACATCCAGAAATTACATCCGCTGGATCTTGCCCCTGTGAAATAAAGATTTCCATGATAAGGATGATCGATAAAATTGGTGCTGAATGCATCTCCATCCCATGTCCATCCTTTTTCCCAGTTGTCTTTAATCGTACTCCATCCTTTTGAATAATAGTCCTTTCCAAGAATCCAGCGGTCGGCAGACCAGACCACAGTATTGATAAGCACACCTTCCCCAATGGCTCTCCATAACCGTTTTTTGGGGGGCAGTACAAAATATGACGAATCTTTATATTGTAAGATTTTAAAATTCAGTCCATTATGACGCAACAAGCTAGAATTTGGAAAAGAATCAGTTTCATTTTCAAGGGTCGAGACAGACGATGCATTATAGAGATTATCGGAATCCGTAAGATTAATATGATTAGGATTAATATTGTTAGGAATAGAATCAGGATAAATCAGAATATTTCCTGCTTCCAAAAAGGAGGGGAACAGGATAAAGAGCGTAAATACAACGATTCTGACCAGAAAAGAATACATAAAAGTTGCTTAAAAAAGACGGGAAGATGAGAAGAGAAGAAGACAAAACGATTGTTTTTCCAAGACACTGGACGACGAAGCTTCCTTTTTCTCAGCAAACCTAATAATTCGACAAAGTTAGTTTAAAAAACTCACATATTCAAATTTTATAACGTTTTAGCCTATTAAAAACAGATAAAAATATCTATAAATAGTTTTATGCCCTCAAAAATTTTGTTTTGACATGTTTTTTTCGTAAATTTGAATTAATTTTTTGAAGGACGTATTCAATATCAATCCAACATCTTTTTAGAACACCCATCAAATGGTTTTCAATTCATTCAATTTTATTGTTATTTTTCCTCTATTATTCCTGCTGTACTATGTGATACCAGCAAAACATGGGAAAATCCGAAATTTATTCCTCCTTGTTGTCAGTTATGGGTTGTATATGATGTGGAAACCAGTATTTGCCCTTATCCTTTTGGGTGTAACTGCCATATCTTATTTTACAGCCATGAAACTGGATGTTACAAACCACCGCAGAAAGATTCTCACATTTGGACTCATCGCCACCCTGCTACCTCTACTTTTTTTCAAATACAGCACTTTCATCTGCCAGAGTTTTTCAGATCTGCTCACAGCTATTGGATGTGGAAACATGTCACTTCATGGACTAAACTGGGCAGTTCCTATCGGTATTTCATTCTTTACTTTCCAAGCTGTGAGTTACGTCTGTGATGTATATTACAAACGTCAACCTGTAGAACACAATTTTTTAGTTTATGCCCTCTACCTTTCGTTCTTCCCGTCTATACTTTCAGGTCCGATCAACCGCGCTTCCCTCATTATTCCACAAATTCATGGTCTTCGTAAATATTTTGACTATGACAAAGCTGTTGAGGGCCTGAAACTAATATTATGGGGAATGTTCATGAAAGTGGTAGTAGCCGACCGAGTAGGACTTTATGTTGACACCGTCCTTCCATGTTACTATAACTACACAGGAGTTTCGTGTTTCGTGGCAAGTCTGCTCTATACAATACAAATTTATGCTGATTTCGGGGGCTATTCTCTAATGGCAATCGGTGTAGGCAAACTGCTCGGTTTTGAACTGACAGAGAACTTCCGCCGTCCTTATTTCTCCGTCAGCATCACCGACTTCTGGCGCCGTTGGCATATTTCTCTCAGCTCATGGCTCCGCGACTATGTTTATATCCCGATGGGTGGCAGTCGATGCAACAAACTACGAAACAGTTGGAATATATTCGTCACATTTCTTGTCAGCGGTATATGGCATGGAGCCAACTGGACTTTCATCGTATGGGGGTTGATGCATGGAGTGCTCCAAATCATAGAAAAACTTCTTGGTTGGCAAAAACATAATGGTGGAACGTTCACACGAATCATACGCATCGTCATCACCTTCCTATTAGTGAACTTCGCATGGGTTTTCTTCCGAATGCCAAGTTTGAACGATGCATGCAAAGCCATCAGCAGGATGTTCGATCCATCCCTACCAATGAGTCTCTTCACCACATCCTATTTAGATATCATCTACGTAGTATTTGGAGTTGGCGTACTTTTTATAAAAGATTTTCGGGATGAATTCTTCTCGAATAAATTTTTATTATTCAACAACAAAAGAACTGTTATCCGTTGGATAGGTTATTTGTTGGTTTTCATATCCATCATGCTTACGGGCGTGCTGGGCAGCGATCAGTTTATTTATGCAAATTTCTGATGACAATGAAAAAATTTCTATTAAAAACTGGCTTGTTTCTTGCTTTTGTGGTTGTTGCAGACTTGGCATTCAATAAAGCCATGTCATGGATAGCTCCCCGTGTTAAAGGTGGAGAGTATGGCAGGGACAACTATATCAGCAATGAAGTGGACGCCGATCTGCTGATATTTGGCTCTTCGCGCGCTGAATGTCATTATAACGCCCAGATGATAGAAGATTCTTTGGGAATTATTTCCTATAACTGTGGCCAGACTGGTCACAGTGTATTTCTCAACTACGCCCGTTTGTTGATGATAAAAGAGCGTCATCATCCCAAAATAATTATCTATGACATAGCAGCAGGATTCGACTTGCTGACAGACAACGACAACTATAAAGACATGTCGTTTCTTAAACTACATTATGACCGTGATGGCATTTCTGACATCATCTGCGACATAGCCCCTCTTGAACGCTATAAGATGCTGAGCGGAATGTATAAATACAATTCAAACTTTCTTCAGCTGCTGCTCGTATGGCTTCATCCTGTAAGCGACGCTGGCATAAAAGGCTTTCGCCCATATAAAAACAGTAACGATGTATGGTTAACCCCCCCTCCAAAGCGTACGGAATGGGAATATGACTCACTTAAAATCTCGTATTTAAATAAAATCATTGAAAGCACAAGAGATTCAAAATTATATTTTGTGGTTTCTCCTTTGTGGCAAGGCATGAACACTGAGATAATGAAACCGGCAAAAGAAATGTGTGCCAAATACAACATCAGCTTTATTGACTTCTCCAATGACCCGAAATATGTTGAAAACACCAAACTGTTCAAAGACTATGCCCATTTAAACGCCACAGGAGCAGATGAATTCACCAAAGACCTTATCCACGAACTGAAGAAATAATATATTTCCTGTTTATTTTGATATAAATATATTCACAAAGGATTAGAAACAATAGAACATCCCCAAACTATACAGGATATGATTATACATAGAAGTCGCTTAATAAAGATATTAATAATAAGATTTGCTAAAATAAAAAAAAATATGTAATTTTGTTGCATGAAACTGAAATATTTCTCACACATCTTGATTGTCAGCTTACTGCTATTAGTGGGTTGTAAGCTTGAAACCTCCGGCAACGGCGCATTAGACGGTTATTGGAAGCTGTCGGCAGTTGACACCCTTGCCACAGGCGGCACAACAGACCTTACAGACTCGAGCATCTTCTGGTCTGTTCAGAAAAACCTGCTGACCGTGCGTGATAACAACGATGCAAGCAATAAAGAATATGTGTTCCGTTTTGCTCATACCGACAGTACGCTCGTATTGACAGACGGACAGCTCTATAACAGAAGCAGCGGTAATACAACAGTTGAGGATATGTCTGTACTTCATCCTTTCGGCATCCATCACCAGCCGGAAAACTTCAAGATAGACCATCTGACTCACCGCCGAATGTATCTTCGGAGCAATAACTTGCGGCTGATATTCAAAAAATTCTAACATTTTTATTCAATCAGCCAAACAAAACAATCTCCGTAATGATTAAAGAAGATTTAGTATCCATCGTGATGCCGACATACAACTCCGCCAAGTTTGTTGAGGAAAGCATTGAAAGCATCATTCATCAAACTTATCCCAACTGGGAGTTGATTATCACCGATGACAACTCGAGTGATGAGACTCGGTCTATCCTTCAGCGATACGCTTCAGAATATAAGAACATCAAGATATTCCTTCTATACACTAACAGCGGTGCAGGTTATTGCCGTAACAACTCCATAAAACATGCCCGTGGCCGATATATCGCGTTCTGCGACAGTGACGACTGTTGGGTACCAGAAAAGCTTGAGCGTCAGCTTTCATTTATGCAGGAGAAGAACTGCTGTCTGTGCTACAGCAGCTACTATACCTGCAACGAGCAGTCAGAAATCACCGGTGTGGTGAAAGTTCCCCCAAAGCTGACGCTGAAAGACATGAAGCACGACAACAAAATAGGTTGTCTTACTGGTATTTACGACACAACAAAATTCGGAAAGTTTTATATGCCCCCAATCCGTAAACGTCAGGACTGGGCAATGTTCCTTAATATACTTCGGAAATGCGGGGTGGCCTACGGTATCACAGACGAGCTGGCATATTATCGCATTCTCGACTGTTCGATTTCCCGCAACAAACACACGCTGATAAAATACAACGCTGAGGTTTATAGCAGCATCTTCGGCTATTCGAAATTTAAGGCCTATTCCTACCTTTACTGTCTGTTTCTGCCAAGCTATTTTGCCAAGCAGCTGAAGAACAAATACCACTCGTTGAAGCTAATGAAACGGCTGAGACGGAAGAAGAAAAAGTAAGAACAATATGACGGAGATTATTATAGCCGGTGATATGAGTCCACGTGACCGTGTAGCCCGCCTATTTGATGAATCACGATACGCAGATGTTCTTGAAGAATCGAAATCTGTGATAGGACACAGCGACTATGCCATAGTGAATTTAGAATGTCCAATAGTAGAAGGTGCAGGCGAACCCATCAAGAAGACAGGCCCACATTTAAGATGCAACAACAGCGTGGCAGAAGCGCTAAAATACGCTGGTTTTAACTGTGTCACTTTAGCGAACAACCATTTATGCGACTATGGTGAAGCAGCTGTTCTTAACACCTTAAAGGAACTTGACACCCATACAATAGACCATGTTGGAGCGGGCAGCAACCTATCAGAAGCCCAACAGACTTTATACACGAAGATTGGAGATGAGACATTTGCATTCATCAACTGTTGTGAGCATGAGTTCTGTATAGCAACAGACAACAGCGCCGGTTGTAATCCGTTGGATGCCATATCCCAATATAACGCCATTCAAGAAGCGAGACTCAAAGCAGGCAAAGTGATAGTAATCGTACATGGCGGTGTTGAATATTATCAGCTACCGACCCCACGAATGGTCCGGACTTATCGTTTTTTTATAGATGCAGGAGCTGATGCTGTAATCAATCATCATCAACATTGTTTCAGCGGCTATGAGTTTTACAAAGAAAAGCCAATTGTTTATGGTTTGGGCAATTTTTGTTTTGAAAGAGAGACAAAGAAGGAATCAGTATGGTTTGAGGG
>JAEEOB010000180.1 GCA_016284045.1 Bacteroidaceae bacterium | reverse complement strand
ACTACCTGTCAGAAGGCTATCGCGTAGAGACACTCATCGGTTCCTTTGCTCCCAAGATAGGCTTGAAGCGCGAACTGACTGATCCCGACGAGGTGAAGACCACCGATGTGCTATTCGAGGGTGTTGAATACAAATCGGTGAAAGAATATGAAAAGTCGGTACTCTCCAATCTCCGCGGCTTCCGGCGCGCCAACAATCCCAACGTGCAGCAGCTGATGGCCGACGAAGATCACCTGAACAAAGCCCTGCAGGCAAATCTCGAGCGTTATCACGGTTATGTGACGGCCCGCAGTTTCGCCCATTCGGCCAACATCACCTACTACTCCGCCCGCAAGCAACTCGACAAGTGGTGTGAAGGAAATAATCCGCGTCTGTTAAAGACGAAGCAAGGGCAGGAATATATCTACACGGAAATATAGTCATAATTAGCCACCGTGTGCAAGGCGTAAGCCTTGTACCGCCACGTCCGTAGCATGGCTGATGTTGCTAATGGTCTCAGCAAGACCATTAAGGAAATGAAAACGCTCGTATGCACTTGTGAAGGCCGGCATGTCATCTGGCCACGGAGCAAGGATAAGAAGCGAGCCGTAAGCACATGCCTCGAAACGACTACGCTCGGGTTTCCAGTAGCGGCCAATGGGTTCGGCCTGAATGTGAATCAGCCGAAGGTGCTGTTCCAAGGCCATTTTCTTGATACGCTTCTCACATTCAGAAATGCCGGGAGTGACCAGTACATCCCCGCTCTGAGCTGCCATGATGAGGCTCTGGCTCTCTGTAATCCAGAATTTTGTGTTTTCCGTAGGCATGCCATCGGTATAGCGGTGGAACATCACTTGGTGCTTCTCTGGCTGTCGGAGCAGAAGCATGTTGCCAAAGGCGCTGTAGCGTGTGCCGTCTATGGTGATGCACAACGCACGTTGGAATAAATCGGGATATTCGCGCCGCATCATGTAGCGCAGCGGATTGGCACGGAGGTAGCGCTTCCAGTTCTCCAGCTGTCCGTCACGCATGAGGATATGGTCGTTGTAGTTAGGCTCAAAGAGAGAAGGGCGAGACTCTGAAGCTGACGCTGCAGACACGGTGGCCTCCAATTTCCACCAGGCACGACTGACCCCGCCTTTGAAAGCGCCAATGACGATTCCCAGGTGCTTGCCTTTAGGCAATGGCTGGTTGATGCGTACTATCATGTGCAGATGGTCGGGCATGAGACATACCTGCCAAACATCGACCTCAGGGTAATAGTGATGAATCTTGGGAATTTCGTTATCAAGAACAGCCTGCCCAAGCACAGAAGGTTTGAGACGAGGCCTTTCTCCACCGGTCTTTGAAGTACCAATAATCTCTCCAAAGACAGAAAGCCTGCCGGCAACCACAATAGTCACCTCGTATGTCCCCGGCACCGCATAGTCGTGGCCATACATGCGACGTGTCTGACAACTCTCGCTCATCATGATGCTCACCTTTACCTTGCAAAGGTACTACTTTTCGTCCATATTCCCCTCGTGTTTACTAAACCACTCTCTTTTTTGCCATTTTTTAACGAAACAGGGCGATTTATCCCTTTCCCTCCACAATCTTTATTTCATTTTACGTCAGCCATAAAGATAATAGACGAGGGGCCGATTTGCTTTTCCCTTCGGCCGGCCACCGTTGGTTCTGACTCCAATGAGGAATATCTGTAGCTATTTTCAACTTTATCGTAAAATATTCACAATTATCCTTTGATGTTTCAACTAAAAAGTCTATTTTTGCAGCAGAAAACTGATTGTAAAATATTGTGAACGGGGAGTCCCCTGTTCATACGAAGACGCTGTGTCGCCCACTGACGAAAGCGAGTAGCCACCTGAGATTTCACACGATAGCCCACAGCGATTATCATGTCCAGGTTGTAGTGACTCATCTGCCGCTTGACGCTACGATTGCCCTCTTGTCGAACTAACAAAAATTTTTTGTGAGTTCGTTCTGGTGCTTGTTCGCCCTCAGCATATATTTGTTTGATATGGTAACTAATGTCCTGCTGCGAAGCGTCAAACAACTCCATCATTTGCTCCACATTAAGCCACACATCCTCGCCCTCGAATCGCACATTGACTCGAGCAACTCCGTTTTCATCCTGATAAATCAGGAAACCCTCGTTCGTTTTCTCTATTTCGTTTGCCATTTCTTTTATAACGTTTTTATTTCTTGTTCTATTGTGAGTCTATGCGTGAAAACGAATCAGGAGAACCATCCCGTGTGTACAGGGACCGGTTCCTATGTTCAGGGTTCTGTGTTCATACAGAAACATCATCCTCTAGCTTCTTTTCTTTCTTCCAAATCTACATATTACCCAATGATGGAATTTCAATATTATAGAGTGCAATTCTAGGCGAAATTATCAAGCCGACTAATATGTAAACAAACGAACCAACTATGGAATTCTATCCCGAATTGTGATTTTGCAGAGATTCTGTTTTCTCAATGTTTGTCATAATAGAAAGAATGATGTCATCTATTGGTAGTTCCTTATCGTATTCCCATCTTACAATGTCGTATATAAATGATTTTTTGTAATTGTAGAAATACTTTACAGATAATTTTGTTTTGTGCTTCCCCAACATGATGTGATTACTATTCTCAGGTCCAATAGTAACACCGAACAGAGTTTCCTTTTTTGTGATTTCCAAATTTAATGCTTTACTAAGCTTATTTGATAATTGTGGAAAATTATTATCTACCCATTTTGCCTTAGAGATTAACGAAGCAATATAAGCTATTAACAATAAAGGTAGAGCAAAACCTAATAAATAGAAAAATGTACCCAGCATAACTGATTCTGTGTTTAATTATTGAATTATTTCTTTGACAAGTATAAACAAATAGAAGCAGATAAATGAACAAGAAGTTCAGCTTCATCAATTTTGGGAGATCGGCCTTCTCGCAAGTGCCGTCCTTGTTCAGAAGAAAAACCCCAGATCTTTGAAATTGCTTCATTTAGGGGTGAGGGGACCAAATTAGGGTGTTTTTTTATTACATCACCAAGCGTGTCCTTTTCATCTCTAGAGATTTTCCTGCAAACACATTCCAGAGCAGCAATCGAGTGTTGTATTGCACCAGTTGCGTCAGGATCTGGCTTCCGTGACATATCCTTGATGGCTTCTACAATTTCTTTTTTTGAATCATCCAAGTGGCGCTCCTTCAATGCAGTTTGAGCCAACTTTAAGTCGTTTTCAAAAAAATCATCTCCACGATATTCTATAAAACCTTTGGATAGTTTCCATCCGATACCATGAATAAGGAAATATTCGTTAATAGAATCTGAGAAGTCGTCTTTCTCAGAAGCATTAAGCTTATCGTAAAACATTTCGATCAGATCATAGACATAAGGCCAAAAACAAGAGACAATTT
>JAEEOB010000179.1 GCA_016284045.1 Bacteroidaceae bacterium | reverse complement strand
CAGGCAGAGTGTTCGCCCGCAGGAACGAGGACGAGCACCCTGCCTGTCTGCTTTACCGCACAGCTTTGGGGAGGCAAGGTTAAAGCCCAAGCCTTGCAAAAACCGTGACAGCGGCGGCTTGGTCGGTTGGATGCTATTAAAATGAGGCTTCGGGATTCATCAAGAAATCCTGCAGACCCATGATTAGCACCCCTTGTTCATCGCGATGTTTCATGACCTTGTCTGCTGTGATAATCACTTTGCGGAAGGAATCGTCCACCGAAATAAGTGATCTTTCCTCTGTCTGCCTTTTCTCCATAGTCGGAAGCGAAAATGCGGACTGAATGTAAATGCGCTCGTCAGCCTTATTGCACACAAAGTCAATCTCCAGTTGTTTGCGCACGTATTTTCCATCAGCTTGTTTCTCATTGACTTCAACCACTCCGACATCGACGGAAAAACCACGTCCACACAACTCGTTATAAAGGACATTCTCCATCAGATGGGTCTTTTCTTGCTGACGGAAATTGATACGGGCATTACGGAGCCCCGTATCTGTGAAGTAATACTTTGAAGGCGTTGAGATATACTTTTTCCCTTTGATGTCGTATCTATCGGCTCGTTCTAAGATGAAGGCATCGGTCAAATGATCGAGATACTGCTTGATGGTTCTGTCGGAGAGCTTTTCACCACCCATGCTCACGAATGCGTTTTCCAGTTTTTTGGGATTGGTCAACGAGCCGATACCAGATGAAACGATGTTCATCAGTTGCTCCAGTTGGTTGGGAAACTGGATATGATGGCGTTCCATGATGTCACGGACATAGACCTCCTCAAAAAGATGTGTCAAATAGTCGGCTTTTTCCTCGGCTGTTGGCAGCAATGCGCAATAAGGCAGGCCACCATAAGTGATGTATTGAAGCCAAGCAGAATCGAAGTCAAGAGATGGGCATGTAGTAGCAAATTCACTGAAACTGAGAGGACGCAGATAGATTTCATCGCCACGGCCTCGGAACTCAGTGATTATGTCGGTGGACAGAAACCGTGAATTTGAGCCAGTCACATAGGTGTCGAGGTTGCTGATATGCAGGCAGGAGTTCAATACATCCTCAAACTCTGGCATGAGCTGCACCTCGTCGATAAGCAAATAGTAGGGTTTGCTGTCCTTTACGCTCTTACGAATGTAAGCTAGGCAGGCATCAGGATTGCGCAATTCAATGTTGATGCGGTCGTCAAGTTGGATTTCAATAATATGCGAAGGCTTTATGCCTGAATCCAGAAGGTGTTGCTTGAAGAGGCGGAACAGCAAATAGGACTTTCCTGAGCGGCGTATTCCAGTTATGATTTTGACGCGTTGGTTGCCTTGGTGAGCGACCAGACGATTGAGGTATTTGTCACGTTTTATTTCCATAGTTCGTTTCGTATTTTTGCAAATCTTGCATTTTTGCGAAATGCGATGCAAAAATAGAAAAACTTCTTATTACAACCACAAAAGGGGCAAAATACTTGAATAGACTGCTGGAGCTTTCATACGGGGGTGCGGCTGCTGTTATTGGCCGCGGAGTGGAGTCCACAGGCGTTTTTGGGTGGGTGACGGGCGACCGACTGCGGCGGGTGTGGCTTATTATTACAACAAAGCATTAAGGCGGTGGTAGAGCCAGCGACCTGACAACGGACTGAAGCGGAGCGAGCAGACGACGCTGGAGGTACGGAAGCGTCGTCTGCCCGACGGAGCGAAAGGTAGTCGTCAGGGCGCGGACCTTAGTAGAAGCTGAGGGAGTTCGTTAGCGTTGGCAACGCCCGTGAGCGCCCGTAGCGGCGAATGGCAGCAGCTGGCCTTGTGCGGCTGGCGGGACAAACACGATGTGGAGCCACCTAAGCGATGCGAGCAGGCGAAGGGGACGGCAGCGCGGAGAGGCGTTAATGGAGCGGAGACCACAGAGAGGCACGAACCGTGGGCGTAGCGGAATGGTAGCCCGGAGCACTGACGGCCACAAGACAAACGCTTCGCTGGGGGCGGAAC
>JAEEOB010000178.1 GCA_016284045.1 Bacteroidaceae bacterium | reverse complement strand
ACCTGAACTCCATAACATCTCCCGGTAATGGCTGATCGGCTTTCGCCAGCCCGTCATATCGACATCACCACAATAGGCACCATGCCAGTCGGGCTGTCCGCCACTGGCATAATGCTCACCGGGACGGTCTTTCCCTTTATAATAAAACCGACCGATGCCCGACTCGCCCAGATAATCGAGACCTGTCCAGACGATATCACCAATGATATACGGATAGTCGTTGGTCAGCGCCCAGTTGGAGAAAGCATCACGCGGATAGCTTTCGGTCTGCCACATAACACGTTTCGGATCGCGCTGATGATCAGCCCCATGCATGTGAATCATATAATTATAGCCTACGATATCGAGCACCTCCGCATGCGGATCGAACGACTCCCAATCCTCTCCCCAGCTGCAGAGCGCCTCAGTGACAGGACGCGTGGAGTCGAATTCAAGCACCGCTTTCTTGAGCTGTTTTGCCGTTTTCACGACACCAATCTCTGACCGCTCCATGACCTCATTCCCGATACTCCACGCGATGACAGAAGGGCTGTTTCTGTCGCGGCAGACAAGTGCACGGATATCCTCCCTGTAGCAGGAGTCGATGAGTGTGCTGTAGTCGAACGGATTCTTCTGCTTTCGCCACCCGTCGAACGCCTCGTCGATGACAAGCATTCCGATGCTGTCGCACGCCTCAATAAAGGCACGTGAGGAGGGGTTGTGTGAGGTTCGGATAAGATTGAATCCAGCCTCCTTCATGAGCCTCACTTTCCTCACTTCAGCCGCATCGAACGCCATGGCACCAAGCACCCCGTCGTCGTGGTGGAGACAAGCGCCGTTGAGGAGCATAGGTTTTCCATTGAGAAGGAATCCGTGCTCTGCGTCGGAAGAGAAGAAACGGACACCAAAAGGGACATTTGCAGCAGTGAAGCCATTGACATCCACCTTGGCCACATAACGGAAGGGGTTGTCGGGCGACCACAGACGCGGACTGGCAATGTCATAGTTGAATAGGGCAGTCTGCTCTTCTCCAGGCTGAAGCGTAAGTGTCTGCTGTTGTCCCTCCACTCCGACACGTGCCTGCTGAACTGTGGCAGCATCGTTACGCACCGTCACCTCCACCTTCACAGTCGCTTTCTGTGCTGACACCTCCGGAGTAGTCAGATAAACGCCGTTCTCAACCAGATGGACAGCCGGCATGGTCAGGAGCCACACATGACGGTAGATGCCCGAACCGGAATACCAACGGCAGTTGGGCTGCTCGCTGTTGTCAACTTTAACGACAACCTCGTTATCTTGTTTTGTTGGCTGCTTCAGGAAAGGCGTGATGTCAACAGTGAACGGAGTATATCCATAGGCGTGTTGTCCCGCCTTCTGTCCGTTGACAAAGACCTCTGCTTTCTGATAGACACCTTCGAAATGCAGTTTCACAATATCCGCTGCAGGTGTTTTAAATGTCTTACGGTACTCACCTTTTCCACCTTGATACCAGCCACCGCCAGTGCCTGTTGCACCAGTAGCGGGGTCTGGTGTCTCATAGATGTCCCAATCGTGCGGGAGATTCACGTTGACTGTTTTACCTACCCGGCTGAACATCCAGTCGAAATCGAATAAAGTCTGATTTGGAGCAATAGTCTGAGCTTCCACCGGGAGAAACAAAACCAGCGAAATAATACTGATGATTGAACGGAATAAAAACATAGGTACTAAAGTTTCTGAAGTAAAAAGGGGAGTTATAAAAGGGAGTTATAAAAGGGAGTTTACGAGCCAGCGGCTCGTGGACTACTCGTCAACATACACGATGGAGATGTCATCACAGAGAATCAGCTCATCGCCTCCGTCGGTGTAATAGACAATCAGAAGTCCTCTATAGACATCCGGAACTTTCAGCACATTGAGCAGATGCCATAAAGGCGGGCCGAAATCATAAGACTTTCCCTCGAGCACCATTCTGTTAGAGACATAATCGAAACGGAAAAAACCACCTCCAAGACACCGGTCACCCGGCTTCAGCAAGTCTTTATGCAAACGGACCATGCCAAGACGCAGATGGCCATCCATCGTGATGATAAATTTAGGCTGCGACATCTGTCAATTTCACTTTTACCTATTGATAATAATCTGCAAAAATAGTAAAAATATTTTAAAACTCTTCAACTATAGATTTAAACTTAACCATTTAAAGCAGAAAAAGCCAGTTTTGATTTGGATAATACGCAAAAAATGTGTAACTTTGCAGAAGATATGAAAATACGGGAAATAATCGGAGCCCTTGAACAATTTGCTCCACTGTCCCTGCAGGACAGCTACGATAATGCCGGACTGCAGATCGGATTAACAGTGGATGCTGAATCGTCAGGGGTATTATTGTGCCTTGACGTGACAGAGGAAGTCCTGACAGAGGCCAAAGAGAAAGGCTGTGACCTAGTTGTGAGCCACCACCCCCTGCTGTTCCGTCCTCCGCGACGGATAGCGGGTGATGACATTGTTCAGCGCTGCATCATCCAAGCAATCACCAACGGTATCAACATCTATTCCAGCCACACCAATCTGGATAACGCAAAGGATGGTGTCAGCTGGCGTATAGCTGAAAAAATCGGTTTGAGCAACGTTGTGCCACTCAGTCCGAATCCAGCAGTGGAAGGAGCGGGAAGCGGTGTGATTGGCATGCTTGACGCACCAATGGACCGTGAGGACTTCATCTACCTCATCAAAGAACGGTTCGACGCCGGCAGCGTGCGGTTCAACAGCTGGACTGGTGAGCAGGTAAGCAGCGTGGCGGTATGCGGCGGAGCTGGAGCGTTTCTCATCGAGACAGCCATCGCCCGTCAAGCCGACGTGTTCATCACCGGTGAGATTGGCTACCACCGGTTCTTCGGATTCGATGACACTATACAACTTATGGAAATCGGACACTACGAGAGCGAGCAATACACCATCGGTCTGCTTGAGGACATCATCCGCCGGCAATGTCCAGAAATGAGAATTCTACGGACAGAAATAGAGACGAACCCGATTAATTACCTGTAAAATAATTCATAACTGATGTTTCTGAAGTTCTTAAAAGGTTGATGGCAGATGTAGTTGTGGACTGTTATCATACATAAATCTTACCTATTTCATAAATCTTACATTTTACATAATTAAATCTTACATAATTAAATCTTACATAATTAAATCTTACATAATTAAATCTTACATAATTAAATCTTACATCTTACATAATTAAATCTTTAAATTAACTCGGCTTCCTTTTTTAGTTCCGAAACCTGAATTAATTGAATTATCAACGCAATAACCACAAACACAAATAAATACATCCAAGACATGGCAAAAAAGAATGTTGAAAAGACATCCAGCGAGATGTCGATTGAAGAGCGTCTGAAAAACTTGTATCAGCTTCAGACCATCCTGACGGAGATTGACAACATCCGCACTATCCGCGGTGAGCTTCCACTTGAAGTGCAAGACCTTGAGGACGAAGTGGAAGGTCTTCACACCCGTATTGAGAAAACCCGCAGCGAGGCAGAGGAAATCAGCAAGGCTATCGTAGCCCTTCGCGGTGAGATAGAAGAGTCGAAGATGAAGATAGACAACTATCAGCAACAGATTGACAATGTCCGTAACAGCCGCGAATACGACCTTATCAACAAAGAGATTGAATTCAAAAATCTTGAGATTCAGCTTGCTGAGAAAAAGATTAACGAAGCAAAGGTTGCCGAAGCGAGAAAGCAGGAACTGATACAAAAGAGTGAAGAGGAACTGGACAACCGCACGCAGGACTTGGAGCTGAAGAAGAATGAACTTGACGAGATAGTGATAGAGACAAAAGCCGACGAAGACAAACTCCGCGAGAAGGCAAAAGCCCTGGAGCTGACGATTGAGCCACGTATTCTACACGCATTCAAGCGCATCCGTAAGAACAGCCGCAACGGATTGGGCATCGTATATGTGCAGCGCGACGCCTGTGGAGGTTGCTTCGCAAAGATTCCACCTCAGCGACAGCTGGATGTCCGTATGCGTAAGAAGGTGATTGTGTGTGAGTACTGCGGACGCATTCTGATTGACCCCGAGCTTGCCGGTGTTATCCCCGACGCTCCGAAGGAAGAAAAACCGCGCAGACGCCGTACATCACGTAAAAGAACTGCTGTTGAGGAAGAAAGTGGCGAATAAAAAGACTGAGGTCCAGAGCTTTCCGGAAAAATCCAGTATTTTCCAAGACCCTGGAATATCCCATAGAAAAGAAATCAGTTCCCCTCTCCGGGAACTGATTTTTTAATCTTCCACCCTATTGCAGCCACGATGACAGACATGATCGGGCTGAGAATATTAAAAAAACAATAAGGCAGGTAGGTGAGTGTGGCAACACCAAGCACCGATGCCTGTGTCATACCGCAGGTGTTCCAGGGCACAAGTACTGATGTGACGGTTGCAGCATCTTCGCATGTGCGGCTGAGTAGCCGTTGCTCATACCCTTTATGTTTGAACGCCTGCTTATACATGTTAGCAGTGAGGACAATGGATATGAACTGGTCGCCGGTGACGATATTCATGAATATGCCGGTCCCAGCAGCAGAACCGACAAGGCTCGTACGCGACCTCACCATTCGTAGAATCACCCTGGTGATGCTCTCCACCATCCTGCTTGCCACCATTACGCTGCCAAAAAGCATGGCGCAGATAATCAGCCATATCGTGTTGAGCATACCTGCCATTCCACGGGTAGATACCAGTTCGTTGAGAGCTGTGTCACCCGTATCCACATGGGTTGATCCGAAGAAGGTGGTGGCAACTCCCTCCGTGAGGGACATCGCACCCTGATAGTCCTTACCGGCTATCTCATGAAGCACGTCGGGCTGAAAAATCAGCGCACAGATTCCAGCCAGAAACGCCGAGATGAACAGGGTAATGAGCGAAGGAACCTTCTTAGCTATGAGTATGCCAGTGACAACCGGCACAAGCAGTGTCCATGGCGTGATATTGAATTTGTCTGCCAGTCCATTGGTGAAATGCTCCACGTTCACCGCCGCCTCAGCGTTGCCCACCAGTCCGGCAACGAGAAAGATCAGCAGTGAAATCACAAACGAGGGTATCGTGGTGAAAAGCATATAATGGATATGGTCGAAGATATCCACTCCGACGGTAGAGGATGCCAGAATGGTGGTGTCGCTCAGGGGTGAGAGCTTGTCGCCGAAATAAGCCCCTGATATGATGGCGCCCGCCGTCCATGCAGGCGACACGCCGAGCACCTGCCCAATTCCAAGTAATGCCACACCGATAGTGGCGATAGTGGTCCATGAACTGCCCGATAGCAGCGACACGATGGCACAGATGACACAGGCACATAGCAGAAAAAACTTAGGCGAGAGAATCTGCACACCATAGTAAATCAGCGTGGGCACCACTCCGCCAATCATCCAGGCTCCCGAGAGCATACCCACCACAAGCAGGAGAATGAGCGTGACAGAAATGTCGCCGAACGTCTTTTTTATTTGGTTCTCAATGGTTTCCCAACTCACTTTGTAGCCCAGCATCGCTATGGCGACACAGATGGCAGAAGCGAAGATAAGCGCAATCTGACTGCCTCCGGTAAGGGAGTCGGTATGAAAAATGGTAAGGATGAGCGCAAGCAAGACAACCAGACTCACAACGGGAATAAAGGCAATCAGCGGATGCGGGATTCGTGTCCGCCTGTCGTGGGATTGAGGTTGGGGATCTGTCATGTTTAGTTTTTTAGTTATAGTAGAAGATAGGATTTTTATAAGAGATAATAGGAGATGATGGGAGGTTATGGGAATTATGGGAGATGATGGGAACTATGGGGATTATAGATGTTATGGGAATTAATTGCACCAAAGTGAAAGCGAAGTTACGGAAAATATTTCAAAACAGGGAAAAATAAGCATAAAATATTGAAAAGTGTAAGAAAAATTGTCAGTTTGGAATAAAAGCGTTAAATTTGCGTATTAAATTCTTAAATAATTATTCTATGGAATCATTCAAACTTATCGAGCTGCCATACGCGGCAGACGCACTTCAACCCGTGATAAGCGAAACAACCATCGGTTTTCATCATGGCAAGCATCTGCAGACCTACGTTAACAACCTGAATGCCGCCTTGCCGGGCAGCGGTTTTGAGGGAAAGAGCCTGGAAGAGATAGTCAGACAATCTGGTGGCGGAATATTCAACAACGCAGGACAGATTCTGAACCACAACCTCTATTTCCTGGGAATCCAGCCCCCCACCGCCGACAATAAGCCTGTCGGCAAGTTGGCATCTGCCATCGATGCGCAGTTCGGCAGTTTTGACGCATTCAAGCAGGCATTCACCCAGCAGGGAGCCACTTTGTTCGGCAGCGGATGGGTGTGGCTGAGTGCTGATTCCGAGGGCAGACTGATAATCAGCCAGGAGGGTAACGCCCACAACCCAGTGGAGCAAGGGCTGAAACCGCTGCTCACTTTCGACGTGTGGGAGCATGCTTATTATCTGGACTACCAGAACCGCCGTGCCGACCACCTCGCCGCTCTATGGCAGCTGGTGAACTGGAAAGAGATTGAGAACCGCTTTCTGGCATAGCATAACATCCTTTCCATCCATCCATGAAGCATCGTGACAACTACGAGTTTCTGACCGGCGCACCAATCCGGCGGGTAATCCCCACCTTGGCGTTGCCTTCGATTATCAGCATGATGGTGACCAGTTTCTACAATCTTGCTGACACCTATTTCGTGAGTCAGATTAACACGCAATCAACAGCGGCTGTCGGAGTGGTTTTCACGATTATGAGCATCTTTCAGGCGTTCGGCTTCTTTTTCGGACATGGCAGCGGCAACTTCATCTCACGGGCGTTAGGCGCGAAAGAGAAGGACAGCCCCGCCATCATGGCAGCCACCGGATTCGGCTATGGCGTGGGATTCGGCATCCTGTTGACCGTCATCGGCCTGCTGTTCCTCACACCCATCAGCCGCAGCCTCGGAAGCACCGCCACTATCCTGCCCTACACCGAGCAATACCTTTCTTATATATTATTAGGTGCCCCGTTCATCATCGGTTCACTCACACTGAACCTCCAGATGCGGTTTCAAGGTAATGCCGCCTATTCCATGTACGGCATTATGAGCGGTGCGGTTCTCAACATCGCCCTCGACCCGCTGCTGATATTCACCTGCGGACTGGGCATCCGCGGAGCAGCCATCGCCACGGTAGTGAGCCAGATGGTGAGCTTCTTCATCCTGCTGTGGCTGACCGCCCACTGCGACAATCAGCGGATCAACCTGCGCCGGTTCAGCTTCTCGCCTACATATCTCAAAGCCATCTTCTCTGGAGGCACCCCTTCGCTCACCCGTCAGGGGCTGGGCAGTGTGGCATCGCTGACGATGAACATCGTGGCGAGTGGTTTCGGCGACGCAGCTATCGCTGCGATGACCGTGGTCATCCGTGTTTCGTTTATCATCTTGGCGGCAGTAATCGGACTGGGACATGGCTATCAGCCTTTGTGCGGTTTCTGCTATGGTGCAAAACTCTATAAGCGCGTGATTGACGGATTCTGGTTCACTGTGAAATGCGGAACAATATTCCTGACGATTCTGGCGGTGTTAGGTTTTATTTTTGCAGAAGAGGTGGTGACACAGTTCCGCAACGACCCCGACGTAATCGAGATCGGATCTGCGGCACTCCGCTGGCAGCTTATCAGCCTGCCGTTCACTCCGTTCATCATGATGAGCAATATGATGATGCAGACCATCAACCGCCCCGTGGCAGCTAACCTGCTCGCTGCCAGCCGCCGCGGACTGTTCTATCTGCCCGCACTGCTAATCCTCCCCTATCTCTTTGGCATTTTCGGACTGGAAATCTGCCAGACGGTGTCCGACACGCTTTCACTCGCATTGGCCATCCCCGTCACGTTCTTTGAGTTCCGGCGGATGAAACACACCTTAAACCAAAGCCATCAGCATCTTCGCGATGCCGAAACCGATGTAGGTGCCTGCGGCATAGCCGAAAAGACCGACGGCGATACCAGGTCCGATGACTGCGCGGTTATGGAGCGCACTGCCAATGACCGGAGCGAAAGGCGGTGAGCAAATCAGGGAAATGCTGGTGGTGAGTGTGGTGTCGGTGTCGATCTTGAACAAGGCACTGATGATCACATGGAAAAGAAGCGCACCGAGCGTTGCGATGGTGGTGAAGACGAAGATACCGGAATCCACTTGGGTAAGCGTTCGCAGGCTTACCTGTGATGCCACAGCGAGGCTGAAAATAAGGATGAAATAAGTGCCTGCCTCGAACGTGCGTTTCAGACTGCGGATCCTGTGATTGAGCGAAGCAAGGATGGAAAACGTGCTGATGGCAAGGATGAACACCGACTGGAATGAGTCTTTCGGCACCAATGCAGCTATGCCGAACGAAGCGGCTATAATCACCACCGTTAGCGCAAGGGCAATACCCAAATCTTTCAGGTTGGATCGGCGGAATAAGCCGAAAAACAGCTCGTGTTCGTGGTTTTCCAACTTTGTATTCCCTTCGGAGGCATCCTTGTCGTCCTTGAAATCAGGCATAAAAAGCAACAGAACCCGTTTTCCCACAATAATCACAAAAAAGAGATAGACCGCGCTCATCAGCGTGCTGTATGCGCTGACGAGGATGTAAGTGGAATCATCCACAGCGAGCGCCAGCTTAAGCGATGCCAGGTTGGCGTTGCCGCCTGTGTATAGCCCCGTGAGCATCCCGCCTACATTCGCATAGAGCTCTGGGCTACTACCTGCACACACCCAAAAGCCGATAACGATGGCGAGTGCGCATCCTGCAATTCCGAAAAGCGTGGATTTGATGAAAGCGGGTGCAAGGCGTGCCCATGCTTTGATGTCGGAAGAGAAAAGCAGCAGTGGAATAGCGAACGGGATGGTATATGTCGCCACAGCCGTCTGTGTGGCGTGCATCTCGTCGGTGTCTGGAATCAGTCCGGTCAGTCCGAGCAGACAGCCAATGATGTAGGCGATGATGATGCTCCCCACTTTGTTCAAAGCCTTGCTCTTATAAGTGAGCCAAAGGATAAACAAAGGAGCGAACACACAAAAAAGAATAACGAGAATCTGCATAAGAAAACTATAAGACGAGGAACAAGATCACAGAAAATATATAACGACTAACTGTTAATTTCCGACAAAGTTAGTATATTTTTTTTATTTATCTGCGTTTCCCGCAGTATATTTTATAGAAAGAGGTCTCATTTGATACAATCTATATGTGAAATGAAACATCTATAAAAAGAAACGGAAAAGGTGAGAGGCAGATTGATAAGTTTGTTTTATTTTTGCAACAATATTACATAGAAGGTAAGATGATTCAAGTTTCTGAAGTAAAAAAGGAAGCCGAGTTAATTTAAAGATTTAATTATGTAAGATGTAAGATTTATGCAAGTGGTTTGGAATTTAAAATGGGAGTTAACGAGCCTTAGGCTCGTGGACGATAGAGTTGAATAAGATGACTAATTTAAGTTTCGGATTTGATGTTTATAAAAAAATTCTTTTTAGTTGTAAAACGAAAACACTCAAAACACTCATGAAATAATCTAACTAAAAAACCAAAAGGAAACATGAAAAAGCTTTTAATTGCACTGTCTGTGCTGATGCTTTGCGCATGGACGAAAGAGAACAATCCCGTGCTGACCGTTGAGGGCGGCCAGATTCAAGGAGTGAAAGCCGACAATCCAGGTGTGTATGTGTATCGTGGCATTCCATACGCCGCACCACCTATCGGTCAGCTGAGATGGAAAGAGCCACAGCCGGTGGTGGCATGGGAAGGTGTGCGCCTCTGCGACAAATTCGGTCATCCCGGCTATCAGGCGGTACATTATCCCGGCGGTTACGCCTCAGAATGGGGTTATGGCGACGAGGCTCCCTACAGCGAGGACTGCCTCTATCTGAACGTATGGACCAAAGCCCCCGGTCAGGTTGGCAAGAAACTGCCGGTGGCACTATGGATCCATGGTGGCGGCTACCGTGAGGGTTGGGGCTCTGAGCCTGAGTTCGACGGTCAGGAATGGGCATCGAAAGACGTGGTGCTCGTGAGCATCAACTACCGTCTCGGTGTTTTCGGATTCTTCACGCACCCTGAGCTGTCGGCAGAGAGCCCTCACAAGGTATCGGGCAACTACGGCATCCTCGACCAGATTCAGTCGCTGAAATGGATAAAGGCGAATATCGCACAGTTTGGAGGCGACCCCAACAACGTGACCATCTTCGGCCAGAGCGCGGGAGCCGGCAGCGTGAAGACCATCTGCGAGTCGCCTGTCGCACGCGGACTGTTCCACAAAGCCGTGATTATGAGCGGCGGCGGCATCAACGTGCCGGCGAAAGACGGCCAGGAGGCAAAACCAGCCACACCGACGAACCGTTTCTTCACCTACAACCCCTCGCTTCAGGAATCGGAGGCAAACACCAAGAAAGTGATGGACTGGGCAGGACTGACCGACCTCGAGAAACTGCGCCGCGCGAGCACCGAGACGATGTACACCGTAGGCGACCTCTACAACGCCGTGACTAAAGAGAATATGTATCTCATCAACCGCCCGATTATCGACGGCTATGTGAGCAAGGAGAGTTTTGACGATGCCACACGCGACGGATCACTTGCCGACGTGCCTTATATGATTGGCTATACGCTCAACGACATGGGCAACATGGCAGACGGCATCGCCGAATTCTGCAAGGTACGTCAGCAGAAAGGCGGCAAGGCATGGGCTTACGAGTTCGCACGTCCGCTTCCCGACGACGGCAAGCATCCAGAAATCACTAACCGACTGCGCGGTGCGTTCCACTCATCCGACCTCTGGTTCGTGTTCAAGTCGCTGAAACACTGCTGGCGTCCGTGGACACAGGGCGACTGGGACCTCGCCGAGCGTATGCTGACAGCCTGGACCAACTTCGCCAAATACAGCGACCCGAACGGCAAGCAAGGCGGCGAATGGACTCCATGCACTGCTGAGAGTCCCAAATTCATGCTATTCAAGCTCGACTCCTCCGACAAGGAGAAATCAGAGATGGGAGCACCTATCGTGGCTCCGAATCCGTGGCAGAGGTAGTGTTTTAGTTTGTAGTTTGTAGTTTATAGTTTGTAGTTTGTAGTTTATAGTTTGTAGTTTGTAGTTTATAGTTTGTAGTTTATAGTTTGTAGTTTATAGTTTGTAGTTTGTAGTTTATAGTTTGTAGTTTATAGTTTGTAGTTTGTAGTTTATAGTTTGTAGTTGTTATAGTCAATGCTTCGCTTTGACTATATTGCGGGACACGAGGCCCCGCCTACCTAAATAGAAATACTACACGCCCCTTCTACAAAAACGAACTACACGCCCCTTCTACAAAAACGAACTACACGCCCTTCTACAAAAAACGAACTACACGCCCCTTCTACAAAAACGAACGATCAGGGCGTACACAAAGAAAGTCCCTACTTTATCAGGAAATGAAAGTAGGGACTTTCTTGTATATGCGAAAACAGACATCACCAATGAGCATAAACATGATGCTGGTAAACGAACACAAAGAAGATGGAAGTAGAAGATGGAAGTGGAAGCATTTCAGATGACGAGTGCCGGAGCTGCGTAACAGAATGAATATCACATTCATCTGTGTATTAGGTTTGATTCCATCAGGTTGTTTTTTTACATAAAACTCAATCCGAAATGGTAATTTTTATATAATTTTTGTAAAAAAAAAATGCAATATTTTTTGACACAATGATTTTTTTTTTGTAAATTTGCACTCTCTGAAAAATATAATAGGGAGAAATTATTGCTTAGCATTATTTGTTTTATATATAATATAGCTACTAACATTTTTTCAAAAATTCAAGCGACTAAAGATACCATAAACATTATCTAGATCGCGTTGATTATAGAGATTAGAACTTTTTATTTATCACTTTTATCACTAAACACATTATGAAAAAACTTTGTTTTATATTATTATTGTTACTTTCAGGTCTGAATGTTTGGGCTTCGACGGTATATACTTACCCAGCTTCTGCGGACGACCCAAACACGACGGGAGTAATAGTGGAAATTGAAGGAACAAAAGCCTTTGTGACACTCTGCAAAAGTAATGCTTTGGCTAATAACCAATATCCTCCAAGTGCTATTCCAGCTAATCTTCCTTGGGGAAATGTCAATGAATTTTATTTTGTCAGTGATAATGATGAGGCTAAATATAGCTCGGCAGATTGGGATGTGGTACTTAGGATTTTAAATTATGCACCTTCTCAATTATCACTTGATTTTTCAGCGATGATTATCGATGACAGTGATTTTACTTTTGAAAGTTCTTCTTCTAAAACAAAACTGAGTTATGTCAAGATGCCCAACGGACTCGTTAATTTGAAAGAACATGCCTTCTTAAGTTGCAGCAAATTATCAGCCATAGGCTGGAGTCCTAATCTGGAGGTAATTGGGGAAGGAGCCTTCCATCAGACCGCTTTCACATCTATCACTGTACCAGAGGGTGTTACGGATATAGGTAATCAGGCTTTCTATGGTTGTACAAATCTGACAACCATATCTCTTCCTGAAAGCCTTCAAAGAGTTGGGGTTGATATCCTTGATAGTTGTCCTAAACTTACCGCCATTCACTCCCATAATAAAACAGCCCCTACAGCCGCCGGAGACATCTGTGACAATACGGGATGGAGTTTACTCAATAATGAATTTGCATTTTATTCCAAGTGTATTCTTTATATTCAACCGAATGCAGATACTTACGAAAGTTATTGTTCATCACCATACTGGTGTAAATTTTTCATAGATGGTTCAGCGAAGATATGTCTTCACACTTACGACTTAAACCGTCCATTAGTGAAAGGTGAACAAAAATTAGAAGTGAAACAGCTAAATGTGGCGCCAACTTCAGGAGCTTTTGATTCTTACAATGTGTACACCTCTGAAGATGGTACGATTGTTGTGGAAATATATGGCTTACCTCCGACCTTTTACAAAACATACCCTATCAACACTATTTATTTTAGAGATATGACAAATAAATGGTACACGATTATGCTACCATTCGATGTTGATAATACCATTATGAAAAGTGTTTTCGGCA
>JAEEOB010000177.1 GCA_016284045.1 Bacteroidaceae bacterium | reverse complement strand
CTTAACAAAAAGTAGAACTTCGTTCTTCAAAAAACGCTTCGCTTAGCAAAAAGCCATCCGGTTTGATTGCCAGAACACAACTGATAATGTGTTGTAAAACAATAAACAATGACTTCAGAAACTTGAGGTTTAATGGGAGTTAATTTTTCAAATGGAAGTTATATCCTTCGGATGGAGTTATATCCCTTCGGGATGGAGTTATATCCTTCGGATGGAGTTATAATTTCTTTCAGAAATTGGAGTTATAATTCCTTCGAATGGAGTTATATCCCTTCGGGATAGGAATAATAAGTCCCATCACCGGAACCTCTCCGTTTGAACGCTCATAGGAGCTGACGTTTTCTTACGTCATACAGCACCGACCATTCTGAATCGCACAATGCCGACACCCACAATAACAATCTAACTACCAACTACAAACTACCAACTATAAACTACCAACTAAAATAAATCATTTCTGTGGTGATTCTTCAACAAGGATATCAAAGGGCAATGCGGAAACCATAACGACTTAAAATCATTTTCGGGTCAGAATAACCTCGTGTACCCACTTCACAACCAAGACAAACATCACCAGTAACATAGCTAAACCAACTGCCACCACGGTAACAACGAGCGCTGCCAGATGATGGACCTTGGGGATCGATGAGTGGAGAATCCTCATAATACCATGCTCCATAATAGTCATTACACCATTCTTCCACGTTTCCGGTCATGTCGTAGATACCCAGTTCGTTGGGGGCTTTGGTTGCCACTTTATGGGTTTTTCCGTCACTGTTACTTCGATACCATGCCACATCATCGAGATTGTTGCTGCCGCTATAGATATAGCCCTTACTCCTATTTCCGCCACGTGCGGCATACTCCCACTCCGCTTCGGTGGGCAGACGGAACTTCTGGCCGGTCATCTCGTTCAGCTTCTTGATGAATGCCTGACAGTCCTCCCATGACACTCTTTCAATAGGGAGCTGCAGTCCTTTCCAGTTCTGCGGCATCGTTCCCATCACCGTCTCCCACAGTTCCTGCGTCACTTCCGTCTGACCGATATAGAATTCGTTAATCTTCACCTCGTGAAATGGCGTGGGAGAATCAAATGTCCTGTTTGAGCCCATCATAAACGCACCGGTTTCGACTTTCACCATCGTGAATTTCGTGCCTTTTACTTCAAAAACCTGTGTTTCGGCTGGTTCTTCACCCCCGCCGTTCGCCATGATATTAATCACCGCCACGACGTCGGAGATATTTACCATTCCGTCGTTGTTCACATCACCTTTTTTCTGGGCGAACAACATTCCTGGAATCATCAGGAAAAACAATAAAAATACAGAGATAAACTTTTTCATAATAGTGTTTTTTTATGCCGTCCCATTGATAGAACAGCCGGTTAATACTCGGTTAATTAGTTTTTTTATAGTTCTGCTATAATTCTTGCCCAATAAGATTCTTAACTAATCACAAAGATAACAACAAATGTTAATTATCCCCATTTTCTCTTTGTTAATTAAAGTTAAACGCTTTGTTTTTCTTTGAAAAGAAGTTGCAAATTGTGGCTAACGGTTCTGTGTGATTTATTATTTTGTTGTTTTTTTCAGACCGCTACATGAAACTTTCCCGAAAAATCTGAATCTTTCCTCTAAAGAAATAGATTTCTTTAACTCGACTGGCTTATAATTCGGAAATTATATCTATATTTGCAGAAACTAAATAATTCCGCAATGATAACCGGCGAAATCAAAAACCGAATAGACAGCATTTGGGACACATTCTGGACAGGCGGCATTACCAACTCCTTGACCATCCTGGAGCAGATGACCTATCTGTTCTTCATGAAGATGCTCGACGATGCCCAGCGCACGAAAGAGGCGAACGCGAATGCTTTTGGTGTGGCTGTGAAAGACCCTACTTTCAAACAGGGCTTTTGGCACAATCCCGAGACTGACAGGGATGTGGATTACAACGACCTCCGATGGAGCGTGTTCAAGAACAAGGAGCCTGAGACGATGTACCGCACAGTCAGCAAGGATGCCTTTATCTTCATCAAGACCTTGAACGAGGGCAAGGAATCCGCATACAGCCGCTTTATGGAGAATGCCACGTTCCTCATTCAAAGCCCACGCACACTGACCAAGATTGTTGAGGGTATCGACCACCTCGACATGAACAACCGCGACACCATGGGCGACACCTACGAGTATATTCTTGGCAAGATGGCGGCATCGGGCAACAACGGACAGTTCCGCACGCCACGGCATATCATCCGTATGATGGTCGAGATTATGCAGCCCACGCTGAAAGACACCATTTGTGATCCAGCGATGGGCAGTGCGGGCTTTATCGTGGAAAGTGCCAAGTATGTGCAGGAACACTATAAATCGGAACTGTTGAAGAAAGAGAATGCCGACCACTACAAGAACGGAATGTTCCATGGCTTCGACACCGACTTCACGATGCTCCGTATCGGGGCGATGAACCTGATGCTCCACGGTGCGGACAATCCCGACATTGAGTATCGTGACAGCCTCTCCACCGACAACACCGATACCGACCGCTATACCCTTTGTTTGGCAAATCCACCCTTCACAGGAAGCCTCGACAATGAGGCAGTGAGTAAATCACTGCTTGCCATAACCAAGACGAAGAAAACGGAACTGTTGTTTGTCAGTCTGTTTATCCGGATGCTTCAAATCGGTGGACGATGTGCATCTATCGTTCCCGACGGTGTGCTTTTCGGAAACAGTACGGCACATAAAGCCTTACGGAAAGAACTAATCGACAACCAACGACTGCAGGCAGTCATCTCCATGCCGTCGGGTGTGTTCCAACCCTATTCGGGTGTATCCACCGCCATTTTGGTTTTCACCAAGACCAATGCAGGAGGCACGGACAAGGTGTGGTTCTACGACATGAAAGCCGACGGATTCACGCTCGACCAAAAGCGGACGGAATGCCAAGAAAATGATATTCCCGATGTTATTGCCCGTTTCAAGAATTTGGAAGCCGAGGATGGGAGAACACGCAAGGAGCAGTCGTTTCTCGTTCCTGTGGATGAAATCCGCAACAACGACTACGACCTCTCAATCAACAAATACAAGGAGGTAGAGCGTGTCAAAGTGGAATACGATGCACCCGATGTTATCTTCGGCAGAATCGCATCGCTGCAAGAGGAAATCAATAATGCAATGGCTGAGTTTAAGGAGAAGTATCTATGAAAATGCAAATAAAGGATATTATACATGAGTATTCTGTAAGGAATAAGAATAAGAAAGATTATCCTGTGTATAGTGTCACAAATAGTCAGGGCTTTTGCAAGGATTATTTTGGAAAGGAAGTGGCAAGTAAGGATAAATCAGCATATAAAATAGTTCCCTACGGATGTTTTGCATATAATCCTTCAAGAATCAATGTTGGTTCAATTGATTGGCAGCATAGCGAAGATTTTGTTATTGTGAGTCCCCTTTATAATGTATTTGAAGTTAATACAAGCATTGTAAAACAAGAGTATCTTTCATATTTTTTTAAAAGTCGTTTAGTATTTGATTATATTAATACATTTGCAAAAGGGAGTGTTAGATTAAATATACCTCTATCAACATTAGGTGAATTTCCCGTCCCCGTTCCTCCCTTGTCAGAGCAAGAGCGTATCGTTTCAGAACTTGAACTTCTTTCGAGTATCATAGAAAAGAAAAAGGAACAACTTAAAGAATATGATCAACTCGCACAATCCATCTTCTATGATATGTTTGGAGACCCAATAGAAAACCCCAAAGGATGGGAGGTGAAAAAGTTGGGGGAAGAGTGTACGGATTTAAAATACGGAACAAGTAAACCTGCTTGTGATAATGGAAGATACAAATATCTTCGAATGGGAAATATTTCAATAAATGGTGAATTAGACTTGACGGATTTAAAAACTATTGATATTCCTGACGAAGAAGTTGATAAGTACCTTGTGAGATTTGGGGATATTCTTTTCAATAGGACAAACAGCTTAGACTTAATCGGAAAGACCTGTATGTTTGATTTGGACGAACCTATGATAATAGCAGGTTACATTATTAGGGTAAAATTGTCAGACTCTGTATCTCCAAGATTTATTGCAAAGATGTTCAACTTACCGTCCATGAAATTACTTTTAAAAAAGATGGCTAAGGGAGCAGTAAACCAAGCAAATATCAATTCGAAAGAATTGGCATCGATAAAAATTCCTCTTCCCCCTCTCCCCCTCCAACAATTCTTTGCAGAGAAGATAGAGGCAATAGAGCGTCAGAAGGAGCTTATCAAGCAATCGATAGCAGAGACGGAAGCGTTGTTTAACAGCCGAATGGACTATTATTTCAATTAAACGCATAAGATGGAACAGAACGAGATAAAAGGCAAGGTGCTGAAGAAAGGGGTGATATGGAAGGACCTCTACTTCTACCGCAAGAGCGACACCATCTATCAGTTGACGGTGGAGTTCTGTAAGCGTTTTCTTCCCGCCCACGGCGACAGGACTGTCGATCAGATGATTCAAGCCGCCCGTTCGGGGAAGCAGAACATAGTGGAAGGTTCAGAGGACGGGCTGACCAGTTCTGAGATGGAGATAAAACTGCTGAACGTTGCCCGTGGCAGCCTTCAGGAATTGCGTGCCGACTACCTCGACTATCTGAACACCCGTCACCTGCCTGTATGGACCAAAGAGAGCGAACGCCAGCAACGTCTTCGTGCCTTCTGCCATTCGCATAACGACTACAGCGACTATGAGCCGCTGACGGGAAAGATGACCGCCGAGGAGATGGCGAACCTGCTGCTCACGCTTTGTCACCAGACCGACAAGATGATGTGCGCTTATATCGAACACCTGGAGAAGCGTTTCGTGGAGGAAGGCGGTATCAAGGAGCGCATGTATGCAGCCCGCACCGGCTACCGCCAACAGCAAGATGCACGGCTGAAAGCCTTGGAAGCCGAAAACCAGCAGCTGAAAGCCGAAAACCAGCAACTGAAAGCTGAAAACGAAGCGCTAAGAAAAAGGATTGAGAGCCTTGAGAGGCAATGCTAGGAGATTCTAAGAAATGCTAGGCAGTCCTAGGAAATCCTAGGCAGTCCTAGGCAATCCTAGGAAACCCTAGGAAACCCTAGGAGACCCTAGGAAATCTTAGGCAAACCTAGGAGAACCTAGGCAAACCTAGAGAATCCTAGGCAAACCTAGAGAATCCTAGGAAATCTTAGGCAATGCTTGGCAACCCCTAAAAAAAACAAAAAAACAATGAAAAACTTCGACTATCTACAAGACTTAGGGCTGACCGAATTGCATCAGTTCTGTGCGGCAGCAGAGGAACTGCAGGTGAGCAATCCCGACCTCAGTGCTATCAGCGCAAGAAAGGCTTTGGAGTATGTGGTGCGTTCGCTCTATGTGATGAAGAACATAGAGATACCAGAGCGTGCATCATTGTTTGAACTTGTAGATGGCGAGGAATTCCGTGAGTTTATCGGAGATGACAGGGTGATGATGGCGGTCCATTATATCCGCAAGGTGGGCAATAACGGAGCACATGGCGTGAAAGTGACGAAACGGGAGGCTTATTTCTGCCTGCTCAACATCTATAACGTGGTGGCAGCCGTCCTGCTTAAACTGACCCTTATCAAAGAGGTTGTCCCCTTTGATGACACCTTACTCCCCAAGATTCCACAGACACCGACTCTGACACCGGCGAAGGTGACGGTGACACCGCAGTCAACCATCGTTCAGACTGCAAGCAGAGAGGCAGTTGCTGACAAGACACCTGTCAAGGAGATACCGACTGACATATCAGAGGCTGAGACACGCAAACTCTATATCGACCTGATGCTGAAAGAGGCAGGATGGGAGGTGCTGGACACGGAGGGAGCAATTCAGCCGTCAAAGGCCTGCATAGAGGTTGAAGTAAAAGGAATGCCGACCGTTCAAAGCAGTATGTCCCATATCACCTACACCGACAGCCGAATCGCCGCCGAAGAGGAGGAATTTGTCTATGGCGGCGGAAAAGGATTCTGCGATTATGTGCTCTTCGGGAGCAACGGACTGCCCCTTGCCGTTATCGAAGCCAAGCGGACAAGCGCATCCCCCGTCAAGGGCAAGCACCAGGCCGAACTGTATGCCGACTGCCTGGAGAAACGGTATGGGCGAAGACCTGTCATCTACTACACCAATGGCTTTGAGACCAATATCATAGACGGATTGGGCTATCCTCCACGTAGGCTGTACGCTTTCCATACCGAGAGCGACTTGGAACTGATGATACAGAAACGGAAACGGCACGACATCAACGACTTCAGCGTGAAGGACAGCATCACCGACCGCCACTATCAGAAGATGGCAATCAAGTCGGTCTGTGAGCATTTCAACAAGAAGCACCGCAGAGGCTTGTTAGTGATGGCTACAGGCACCGGAAAGACAAGGGTCGCCATCTCACTGGTGGATGTGCTCGCCCGCAACGGATGGGTGAAGAACGTGCTGTTCCTTGCCGACCGTATACCATTGGTCAGCCAAGCCCATAAGAACTTCGTGAAGCTGTTGCCGAACATGACCACCTCGATACTGAGCGAGGACAAGGATCCCGATACAAATGCACGTATCACGTTCTCTACGTATCAGACCATGATAAACTATATCGACACCGACGAGAAAGCCTTTTCAGTCGGACGGTTCGACCTCATCATCATTGACGAGGCTCACCGCAGCATCTTCGGTAAATACTCCGCCATCTTCAACTATTATGACGGACTGCTTGTGGGACTGACCGCCACACCGAGGGATGAGGTTGACCGGAGCACCTACGAGATTTTCCAGATGGAACAGGGCATCCCGAATTACGCATACGAGCTGGAGGATGCCGTGGCAGAAGGCTATCTCGTCAACTACATAGGCTTCAAGAAAGGGTCGCTGATTCTGAAAGAGGGCATCAAATACGACAGCCTCAGCAAGGAGGAGAAAGAGCAACTTGAGAGCGTGTGGGAATATGAGAAAGCGAGGAAGGCCATAGACGATGACAACTACCACCGCAATATCGAGACGAACGAGATATTCAGTTATATCTTCAACAAGGACACCATCGACCATGTGTTGCAGGACTTGATGGAGAATGGCTTGAAAGTGCAGAGCGGTGAGCGGATAGGCAAGACCATTATCTTCGCCTACAATCACCGCCACGCAGAGATGATAGTTGACCGCTTCTATGCGCTTTATCCCGAATATGCGGATGAGAGCAGTGAGTTCTGTGCGCTTATCGACAATTACGTCACCTATTCCAAAGACCTCATCGATAGATTTGAGATAAGAGACGGAAATCCGCAGATTGCCGTGTCGGTCGATATGCTCGACACAGGCATAGACGTTCCCGATGTGCTGAATCTTGTGTTCTTCAAGGTGGTAAAGAGCAAAATCAAGTTTATGCAGATGATTGGGCGGGGCACACGCCTGTCGAAGGATATTTTCGGCACAGGAAAGGACAAGGAGTTTTTCTACATCTTCGACTGGTGCCGAAACTTCGAGTATTTCGACAAGAACCCCGACGGGCAGAAAGCAAAGGTGGTGCCGTCCCTGACAGAGAAGATTTTTGCGCTCAGAGCAAAGATTGCGTTCCATCTGCAACACCAAAAACACCAGGAGGATGCCTATTCCAAAGGGTTGCATGATGAGATAAAAGCCTTATTGAGGGCACAAGTCGGAGTGTTGTCTGACAGTCATATCAGTGTCAGAGAGAAATGGGAGACGGTCAGCCGCTTCAAGGATGCGTACGCATGGGTTTATCTTTCGGAGGTTGACGTGAACACCTTGAGTACCGAAATCGCACCGTTACTGCCGAGGAACACCTTGGACGAGAACGCCAAGAAGTTCGACTTGTTGGTCATGCTGATAGAACTGTCGTTGCTTGACGGAGAGACCAACTCCACCAAAGCAGTCAACTCCGTCCATACGATAGCGGAGAAACTGCAGGAGAAAGCCACGTTGCCACAGGTGCAGGCTAAGATGCCCACCATCAAAGAGGTGCTTTCGGATGTGGCGTGGCAGAACGTCTCGTTGGCATGGCTTGAGAAGGTGAGGAACGATCTCCGAGACCTGCTGAAATTCCTCACGGGGCAAGACGACCGTTGGTTTATGGTTGATATTGAGGACGAGATAACTGACGAAGGAAAGATTGAGGGCATCACTCCCCGGATGTCGTACAAGCAGAGTGTGCTGAATTTCCTGTCGAACAACCGAAACCTTCCTGTCTTGAAGAAGATTGAGAACATGGAGCAACTGACAGATGCGGACTTTTCCGAACTTGAACGAATCTTATGGAATGAACTTGGCACAAAGGATGATTATGACCGTTATACCATAGGAATGACGTGTGGAAGCAATGTCGCTGTCTTTATCCGCTCGATAGTGGGTGTTGACAGAAAGAACGCTGTCAGACGTTTCTCTGATTTTATATCGGGACAGGAGCTGAATGCAGAGCAGGAGGATTTTCTTACGACGATAATCGCCTATGTCTGCGAGAACGGTGACATCACTAAAGAAACAGTCGTAAATGAACCACCATTCGACGAAAGACTAAATGTTTTCTTACCTCATATGTCGTCACTTGTAAAATATATAGAGACCATACATGAAGTCGTCACACCACAGACAGCATAAGCAGCCATTCTTATGAGAATGTCTTTGAACGAGATGGCCATGCATTCCGTTTCTTTAGCTAACGACACGATTGCCCTAAACCAGAAAAACTTATAAGAAGACTTTACGGTTATTTGTTGGTGGGGATTTGTGGGCGTTTTGGTGACGGGTTGATTACGGTTTTATTTTAGATCCCACCTTTGCACTTAGCGTCTTCTGCTTCGCCTTCGTTCCTAGGCTTGCACAAGCCGAGTGCTGCACCACCTCATCACACAATCGATTATCAATCGATTCTGTGATGAGTTCCCCACGGGGAGTCTCTACTGGTTTTACGGTTATTTCATGCGTGGGTGGGGATTGGAAGAGGTTTCGGTGATGGGCTTGGTTCGGTTTTTATTTAGACGCCCCACGGGGAGTCTCTACTGGCTGTTCGGTTATTTGTTGGTGGGGATTGGAAGAGGTTTCGGTGATGGGCTTGGTGCGGTTTTATTTAGCCACTGGACGGACACACCTGTCTTCTCTTCTGTTTCTCCCCAAGCCGTTGACGACCAGCTTGCCGCCATCGCCATAAATAATGCTGCTCCGTTGACGAGAGCTTGCCGCCCTCGCCATAAACATTGCTGCTCCGTTGACGAGAGCTTGCCGCCCTCGCCATAAATAATGCTGCCGATACCGGCTTGACTGTAACCGCCTGTAGCGGTCAGCGTGCTGGTATCGGCAGCCTGTCTATGGCTGTTCAGCTCGTTTCCAATATCCAGAAAGACTCCGTTCGTTGCTGTCAGCGTATGTCCGGTGAGGACGGGGTGGACCGTGCCGGCTGAACGGTAGGTCTCAGAAGAGGGAGTCAGTCTGAAAAATTATACATCGTAAGAGTAGGTGAGAGAATAGAGCTTGTCGTTATACGGGTCTTTCTTCAGATAGAACACTTTCTCGACATCCTCTCCGGGCTTATAGCCTTCTCTTGCCCATGCGTCGTATTCGTCGGCAGTGTAGTGTTTGAGCCCCATGTCCTCGAGCTGTTTCTGATACACATCCATATAGGCCGGATTTTTGAAATAGATGGTTGCTGTGGCGTCGTCCATGTGCTGTACGATGACTGCCATGGCATCGTCGGTATCCGCTGTCAGTCCCAACTCATACGACTCGTTTTTTGGATCCAGCGTGAAATTGTATCCCCAGATTTCGGTGAACCAATCACCCACCTTAACGCCTTCTTCGTTTAGCTGAGGCAGCAACAGCAGCGGTTTGAACCCTTTGGAGGCTAAGTTCTTCTTGAAGTAGGTGGTGTCTTCCAGATTGTCATAGACAGCCATCAGGTCGGTTGCGTTCAGCAGCGGGGCACCAGCTTCCTGGTTTCCTCCGTTTTCGGATGTGCTCGCCTCAACATTGGCTTTCTCGTCGGTTTTGTCGGATGACTTACCGTTTTTACAGGATGACAGACAAACTGTCACCACAATCGCAAATAAAGCGACTAACAGACTGTTTCTTTTCATAATTAATTTGATGTTAAATAATTGTTTGGGAGTTAAAATTTCATTTGGAGTTATAATTTCTTTCAGAAATTGGAGTTATAATTCCTTCGGAATTGGAGTAATTTTCTTCGAAAATGGGAGTTAAATCCCTTCGGGATTGGAGTTAATTCCTTCGGAATGTGGGGCTTCTACAAAGTAGATGTATATTGATTTGCAAATATAACAAAAAATCATGAATATACTGCAATTTTTTAGTGTAAAGTTTAAAGTGTAAAGTTTAGAGTGTAAAGTTGGGGATAGGGGGATTTTTCTAGGATGACTAGGAGGTTCTAGGATAACTAGGCGATTTTAGGAAAAGTAGGGGATTATTGTTGATGATTATTGTGGGATTCAGAACGGTGAGTGCTGCTCGACGTTCGGAGACGTCGGCTCCTATTGGTCGTACTTTAGGAGAGCGTTTTGTTGATGGGTTGATTACGGTTTTATTTTAGACGCCCCACGGGGAGTCTCTACTTTTGCGGTTATTTCATGCGTGGGTGGGGATTTGTGAGCGTTTTGTTGATGGGTTGATTACGGATTTATTTTAGACGCCCCACGGGGAGTCTCTACTGGCTTTACGGTTATTTCATGCGTGGGTGGGGATTGGAAGAGGTTTTGGTGATGGGCTTGGTGCGGTTATTGCGTGGGTGGGGTGGGAGGAGCCTTATTGGATGGTCATCACATCAATGTCGGGCATCCATTCGTCTGGATTGGAGAGGCTGACGATGTTGTCGCCTTTTTTCAATGTTACGGTTGCTGTTAGTGTCTGTGGCTGGTCCCAGTCCAGAGCCTGGGTGGTGAGGGTGGTGACCTGTTTGCCGTTCACACTGAGGTTCATTTTGCGTACCTGTCCGGAAAAGCAGGTGATGGTAAGGGTTCTTGTTCCCGCTTTCTCCACATGTACGTTCTTCCATTGAAGTTCGTTTTTAGGGCTCATGCCGAGGAAGCCTGTAAAATAGCCGCCTGATGCATACTCTGAAGCTGTATAGACAGCGGTTCGTTCCGACTGAGGGTTGCGAAGTTCCTGATAGGCTGGCAGCCATGCCGTCTCTGCCTCATAGCGGGTGCGTTCGATTCTCTTGGTTCCTTTCACCTTAAATATTTTCGTGCCGTGCGGGGCTACTGTCACCGTTACCGGATTCTTGTCGTAGAGGAACGGCTGCTGGCGGATGCAGTCGTAATATTCCACTGCGCCATCCAAATCTATGAGCTGAGGAGTGATTACAACGCTCTGCTCCTCATCCGACGGGTTATAGACCGCCACAGCCCTTTCTTTCCCGTACAGCTCTTTGATGTCCTTCACCATCACAAAGCATTCGCCCTGTTTGTCCGCCACGTATGCCTGGAGATGGAGCTTGTCCTGGTTGAGTGAGATGAGGTCGGTATTGGTGAGCAGCGCCAGTGTCTGGGACTTGTCCTTGAGTGTTGACATGTCGCATCCGATGAGCAGCGGCGATGCCATGATGCACCACATGCCGAAATGGGTCTCGTCCTCCGTCTGGCTCATTGACCTCCCCACTTCCAGCATATCCATGTCGTTGTAGTGTCCGTCGTGGCAGTAGGCAGACAGGTAGAGGTTCTCGGCGAGAATGCCCTTGACGGACTTCCAAGCGTCGTAGATGTCGCCGGTGGTACGCCAGGAGTCACTGATATCGCTCACCCAATTGCCCGGGTATGCCCATCTGCAGATGTTGAACACGATGTCTTTCTTGCCGCAGTTCTTTATCGCGTTGGAAATCTTTGTGTATTGCTCCTGCTCATCGAGCTTCATGTGGCTTCCTCCACAGTAGTCCACTTTGATGAAGTCGAAATCCCAGTCGCGGAAATAGAGCTGGCAGTCTTCTTTCTCATGTCCTGCAAACCCTACGCCGATACCCCATGCGTGCCGGTTGGCCGAACCGCAGGTGTTGTCGCCGGCATCACTGTAGATTCCGGCTTTGAGCCCCAGCGAATGGATATAATCCACCAAGCTCCTCATGCCCGAAGGAAAGAGTTTTGTGTTCAGCCGCAGATGTCCGTCTGCCGCCCTTCCGTCCCAATATCCGTCGTCGATATTCACGTACCGGTAGCCTGCCTCCTGCAGCCCTGAGGTGTGCATCACGTCGGCCTGTTGCCTTATCACTTGCTCGTTGATGTTCAGAGCGAAGGTGTTCCAAGAGCTCCATCCCATAGTCGGGGTCCGCTGAGCCGAGGCGGAGATGGCGGTTGCCAGAAGTGCGGACAGAAGAATTGTCTTTTTCATTGTTGTTTTAGTTTAAAGTGTAGAGTTTAAAGTGTAAAGTGTAGAGTTTAAAGTGTAGAGTGTATAGTTTAAAGTGTAGAGTGTATAGTTTAAAGTGTAAAGTTTAGAGTGTAAAGTTGGGGATAGGGGGATAAGGGGATAATGGGATTTTTCTAGGATGACTAGGAAAACTAGGATAACTAGGAAAACTAGGGGATTCTAGGAGGACTAGGAAAACTAGGGGATTCTAGGAAAACTAGGAAATACTAGGATATTCCAGGAAAACTAGGAAATGGTAGGGGATTATTGTTGATGGTTTTTTTGTTGATGGGGTATCGGGATAACGGCTTTGCACTTTTCACTATCCGAAGAGTTCGCGGAAGGCTTCTTCCACTTTGCGGACGCCTTTGATGCGGATGGAACGGGACTGGGAGTCGAGGCTGGCGAGACATGCCTGGGGGATGATGATGGTGTCGAATCCTAGTTTCTCTGCCTCGCCGATGCGCTGGATGATTCGGCTGACGGGGCGAATCTCGCCGCTGAGACCCACTTCGCCGCAGAGGCATGTCTTGCGGTCGATGCTGGCATCGACATTGCTCGAGAGGATGGCGGAGATGACGGCGAGGTCGGTGGCTGGGTCGGTCACGCGTATGCCGCCTGCGATATTGAGGAACACGTCTTTCTGTGCGAGTTTGAATCCGATCCGCTTCTCGAGGACAGCGAGCAGCATGTTGAGCCGGCGGGTGTCGAAGCCAGTGGCGAGCCGCTGGGGCGTGCCGTAGGCGGCAGTGCTCACGAGCGCCTGTGCCTCAATAAGCAGGGGACGCACCCCTTCGATGGCGCAGGCAATCGCCACTCCGCTCAGTCCCTCGCTGTTGCCGATGTCGGAGAGGAGCAGCTCGGAGGGGTTGCTCACCGGTCTCAGACCGTTCTGCACCATCTCGTAGATTCCCAGCTCGGCGGTGCTGCCGAACCGGTTTTTGATGGCTCTCACGATGCGGTACATATACTGGCGGTCGCCCTCGAACTGCAGCACTGTATCGACCATGTGCTCCAGGATTTTCGGTCCCGCAATGCTCCCTTCTTTATTGATATGGCCAATCAGGATGACAGGCGTGTTGCTCTCCTTGCAGAATTTCAGGAGCATGGCGGCGCACTCGCGTATCTGGCTTACGCTGCCGGGCGAGCTCTCCAGGTTCTCTGTCGCCATGGTCTGGATAGAGTCGATGATGACGATGTCGGGCTCCACGTTCTCTATATGCTTGAAGATGTTCTCCATCATCGCCTCACACACCACGATGACCGACGGGTCGGATCCTGCCTCTGGCATGCTACTGCCCTCGAACGCCAGCGGCGACTCCATGATGCGGTCGGCACGCAGTTTCAGCTGACGCGCGCTCTCCTCACCACTCACATACAGCACTTTGCGGTCGGTCATCCTCAGCACGGTCTGCAGCACCAGCGTGGATTTGCCGATGCCAGGCTCACCGCCCAGCAGAATGAGTGAACCGGGTACCAGACCGCCGCCGAGCACGCGGTTCAGCTCCTTGTCGTGGAGGTTGATGCGGGGATCGTCCTCTGTCTTTATCTGGCTCATGCGGATGGGGCTGCTGCCACTGCTCATGCTGAAACCGTCGGAAGATCCTTTTGCCTTTGACGAGGACTTACCGACACGAAACTCCTGAAACGTGTTCCACTCACCGCATGAAGGGCATTTGCCTATCCATTTCGGGGAGTCGTAACCGCAGGAGGTGCATACGTATGTGGTTTTATCTTTCATCAGTTTTTAGTTTATAGTTTGTAGTTTATAGTTTGTAGTTTATAGTTTGTAGTTTATAGTTTGTAGTTTATAGTTTGTAGTTTATAGTTTGTAGTTTATAGTTTGTAGTTTATAGTTTGTAGTTTATAGTTTGTAGTTTATAGTTTATAGTTTG
>JAEEOB010000176.1 GCA_016284045.1 Bacteroidaceae bacterium | reverse complement strand
CCAGGAGATAACCGCCGGTCAACGCCTCGCCGCTGTTGTCGTCTGAGGGTATCTTCTCCAGCTCTATGCGGCCGTTTTCCACCTTGAGTGCATCGGTAATCTGGTAAGTGCCTTTATACTCACCGTTCAAAAGCACATCCACCGTCTGGGCATAGGGCGTGAACGCCATCTGAAATCGCCGACTCATCTCCATTGCCAGCAGATTGCGCAGCAACGTCTTGTCAGTGTAGTTTGCAACCAGATACCAGTTCTTGGCCTTGGCGGTAGCACCGCATATCTTTTGTGTCTTGTCGAACTTAATGTTGTAGGGACGTTTGGGAAAGGTACGGGAACTGTTTCCGCGCTCACGTATCTTGCCAGGTTCAGAAAGCACCGTCGCACCGTCTTCGTCAATGAGAGTGAACATCGCCATGATATAGGTCTCCTTGTCGTAAGGAATCACGCCGTCTGCGGTATGGATGGTCAGCGTAGGCTGGTTGGTCAGGCGGTACAGTCCGGTGTTGTCACCCTCGCCTGGATGACCGTAGAACTCCAGTTCTGCCACGTTGCAATAGGCTGCCGAAGGGCCCACATAGCGCACATACCGGAATCCGCGGGAGCAACTGACGTCGGCATGCGACATCGTACCTGTAATTCCCTGGTCTGTGATGATGTAGAGCGGCAGAGCATCCATAAAATCTTCCTTGTTGGCACCCTCGAACACCCCCAGCACCATGCGTTCACCGCCTTTATCGTCGTTGCGGGGCGACCAACCTATCCGGGTGATAACATGCGGCTCTCCAAGGTCGAGGCCGACCCAGGCGTAGCTGCTGTCAGCCGCGGCAAAAAACGTGCTCAAGTCACCGTCGAAAGCAAGCTGACAGCTTTCCGTGTCGTTCGATGCACCGATGACTGTTCCAGTCAGCTTGTTGTCGGCAGAAACTTGTGCAACTGCACATGTAAAGGCAATAATGAACAATAATGTATTTTTCATTGTAATTGTATGAATATTGAAAGAACTTGGCATAGTGCCTGATGCAACAGCCATCGTCTTGTATTCACGTATTCTCGTCTTCTTAAATTATCTACTTACCACAGGCTATAAGTGTTTTTTTTCGTTTCCTCATCAAACATCTCTTCTTCCAATATGTCGCGTTCTTTGCCGTGTGGTTCCTCGTTGCCACCTCCACCATAACCGATATCTATATTTGTATTTATATGAGATACTACTTGTTCCAAGAATGCAGGCAGATGAATTTCAGTCGGATTCGAAGTGGGCATCAAATATTTTTTCTTCTTCATTGGATTTATCCTCTTTTCTTTATTTGATGATGATTTTTTTCCCATTATTAATATACAATCCAGGGGTGGAAGGCTTTCCGTTCAGCCGGCGGCCGCTGAGGTCGTACCAACCATCAGAAAATTTACCATTTGACCATTTACCATTTACCATTTGACCATTTGACCACTGACCATTTACCATTTCCACAATGCCTGTCGGGTCACCCTCATCGTTTTCTTTCAGCACAAACGCACGCAAATTGGCAGACGATCCGTCAGGAGCATCCAAGTTGTCGGTATCGTTGGGGTCCGAAGTGTCACCGGCAATGAGTCCGTGCAGGTTGAAGTATGCCCTGAAAGGGTTAATGTCCATAGGCGCATTCGGATAATAGAGCTTGTTGTTGCCTTGCAGGTAGAGGATATGCTTGTCCTCACCACTGATGTTGACGGGAGCATAACAGCCTACAAAGTCAATCGTACCATTATAACTGAGAATACGCTCTACGGGATTGTCGTTCACCTTGACTCCCAGAAACAAGGGGCTGGAGAGGTTATTTGCAATCTCATCGTCCCATTTCACGATATAAGGCTTTCCTGCCTCTATGCTTTCCGCATCCTTGAAATTGATATAAAGTATATTGTTTTCATCGAAATCACCATACCTGTGGCCGGTTCCATTGTAGTTATATAATTCTTCTGTGTCTATTTCCATCACACGGGCACGGGCTATAGGCGATCTGCCATTGCCGGGCGACGGGATATCGAAGGGTAAACAGATGGTGTTCCATGTGTGGTCGGTGTATAATGTGCGACCATTAATGAGAACTAACTGTTCAAGACCTGATAAAGCCAAATCCGAGATGGTTTCGTTGTTGTCCGCACTGTTGCTCAGACACTTAATAGGTAAATTGCTCCAAAAAATTTTATCGTCCGGTCCTTGAGGAATATAGAAGCAGCCTGTGAAAGCTCCCCCTTCGTTTTCACTGATGATAGGATGATCGGCAGCAACAATATCATAATAGTCCATCATTGCACGCACAAAACAGTTTCTGATGGCGCCATTAAAGTGGTTATTGCCAACAATGCCTCCAATGTAGATTTCTTTGTAACGGATGTAGTCATCATGAGTGAGAGGCGGATAGTCGGGCCTGAATGTCTGCAGGCCACTTGTCTGGACATTACCCAGATTATAGCAATTCTCCACGTTGCCCGTATTTATGCCCACAATGCCTCCCAACTTCACATAACAACAAGTAGCATATACTGTCACCCCCCGGTTGGCACAGCCAACAATCGTACCGCCCCTATTTGCTCCCGCGATGGCTCCCACGTAGCAGTCCATTGTATAGTAACCATAATATTGTATATAATCAGGATCGCCGTCAGGACTGTAGTCGGGATTGTAGTCGGGATACAATTCGGGATTGTTGGTAAAATTGGGATTTATATATTTATAGATGTTGACCATCCCACTTTCGACAAGCAGGTCTTTCACAACACCTCCATAACCGATTTCGCCGAACAGTCCCGCCACATTGTAATCCGGTTGGGCTTCAATGTTCACTCTCAGGTTAGAAACCTTATGGTTTTGTCCGTCGAACGTACCTTTAAACGAGCGTTGTGGTGTTCCGATTGGTATCCAGTCTTCGTTGTTGAGGTTGATGTCTGCGTTGAGAGTGACGGTCACGCCGGTGTAATCATCGCCGTCATTCACACTTGCGGCAAAATTATCGAAATCGGTCTTATTGTCAATCGAAGTAATGACAACTGCCCTGACCGTCAGACCGACGGCCAAGGCAAGTATTAATCCAATTGTTCTTTTCATTATCCGTTGTTTTATACTATTAGTTTTTCTTATGGAAAAGAAGGTCGCTTCACTCAAAGCAGCCAATTAATCACTTTTTGCTGAAAAAACACCGTGTTTTACCGTCCGGTGAACCTCGGCCGGTAAATTCCGCTGTCGCCCGTAGGTGGTGCGGAAGAGTCGAATGTAGCCCAGTTGGAGATGGTGTAGATGCGGTGCAGCTTGTCGCAGTAGTATTTCAGAATGACTGTGTCATCGGTCCCGTTCGCTGCGATACTCAGCGGATAGTAAATCTCACCTGCTGTAACTTCCGGCCCTGTGACGGCACGCACATCCTCGCTGATGAAGGCTGCGACCAGGTCGTTTTCGCTCTGGAAGTTGACGAGCGTGTCGCCCAACTGCACCTGCAGCGACATGTTGAACTCAAACTGCGTGTAGTCGGGTGCAGTCCAGTCGGGACGTTCATCAGTTCCGGGGGTCAGGTATTCAGGCACTGCAGGTTCAATATTCACGGGCTCCTTCTCATCGTCTTTGTCATCGCTGCATGCCCCCACCACAAGGGTGAGGGCTGCGAGCATCGCAATTGATAATATTTTGTGTTTCATACTATTTTATTTAATAATTACCTTTTCGTTGTTGTGGATATAGACACCGCGCCTGGTCGGTTTGTCCTGAAGTTTGATACCGTCAATAGAGTACCAGCCTTCACCGCCGAACACATCGCATTCGGTGAACCGGATAGGTGTCGGCTCTGAAGGTGTGCCGTGAGAAGCATTTGCCTTGTAGCGCATCTGGTGTCCCGGGGCCGTTGCCACCAACTCATCGTCACGTTCTAAGGTGAAGGTCAGTTCATCGCTGGCAGAAACGGCAGGATCACTGCTTTCTGTCGCCACATCACCCACGTTCAGATAGAACGTTCCGTCTTCGTCTGCCACTGCCTTTCCGCAGAGTTCAGGACCTCTCCAGGCTGTGAGCACGTCGCCCTCCTGCGTTTCGATGCCTTCAGCAATTGCCACCACGGTCATGCTCGATGAACTGCGGTTCTCAAAGAGCGGAATTCGCTGTTTTGCTGATCCGTTGCCATTATAGCGCGTCACGCTGTAGTAGGTAGGATAAGTGAACTCAGCATCGTCTTTAGCATTACGCTTGAGCATGTAACCCTCGCCGGTGCGCATACTCTCGAGTGTGCCTCTCCAGGCCTTGTTTCCTAAGGCATCTATGGTGAGCATGGCAAACTCGTTCTGGCTCTTGATGATGTCGCCCTCAGAAGCCTTGTCGGTATAATCAGCAAGCGCAGTACCGAGCGGCAGGTTGATTTTCGAGAGGTATCCAATGCGGTTCCACCCATGATGTATGGTCATGGTTTCTTCCACATCAGAAGTACCTCTCAGGAATGCGGTCTTTTCAGTCTTTGAGAAGAACCGGTACATGATGTGGGGATCGAATTTCAGAACTTGGTCTGCCCAGTCCCAGGTCTTGATTGGATTACTCGGGTCAAGGTCGCTACGCACGGATTTGAAACTAAGCGTAGTATATTTGTTTTCACCCATCGGGTATTCCAGACCATCACCGACATCCCAAAGGAACGTGGAATTGCCAAACAGATTTCCGAACGTTATGGTATCGCTTGGCTGAACGTTCAGCGAAATCCAGTTCCAGCCTTTCTTCAGAGGAATACACTGTACCACAATATCGCCAGTTGTGAACTCAACAGGATTTGTTGGTGTTCCCACGACAGTATCAAATTGGAAGTTCAGTGCATCACTGTTTTCAGGAACTATCTGGTGGACAGTACCTGTTGAAGCATCATAGAACACATAGTTAAGCGGTATGCTCTTGGTGCTTGTGTTATAAACCGTGAGATAAGCCAGACCATCGGATGAAGCCAGGTTCGCTAATCCGAGCAACCGCAGGTTTTCGCCACCGAAGACAGCGATACGGTCGGCTGGATCATACATGATTTCGTTTTGAATATTCACTCTTCCGATGACGTGCATCGTGTAGTTCTCCTTGATGAGTTCGTCGTCTAACTGCCAGCCAGGGTTTTGTCGGCGAACCTTGATGCTGATAGGCAGTGGCTCACTCATGTTGTTGCTGCTGACGAGATAAATCACCTCATCGAAATTACCCACATTGATATAAGGTGAAACGGTGAAGGTAATGGTCTCTTCACCCAGCGTGCCAATGGAGCCGCTGGTCTTCGATGCCGTAATCCATACAGGCAAGCCCTCAATCTTGAAGTCACGGCTTCGTCCGCTCAGGTTCTGGATGGTGGCCTCAAACGTTTGTTCCTCGCCATAGTCCACATCTAAAGAAACTTTCTTTGTGTTCCATCGGAGTGAGTTACGATAGACATAGAGGTCCATGGTCACTGGTGATGCCAATGTATTGCCGTTCAAGTCGGCTATTTCCTTGACAGTGATATAGACATTGGTCTTCTCAATCTGATAGTCTGGCACGTCGAGGTTGATGAGCAGATCCTTGCCGTCAGCAACAAACGTATAAGGGATATTCTCGAGTTTGGCAATGCCACGCATTGGTGCATGGTTGTTGCGGTCGGCAAACTTTTCCACAACACTTTTTTCCACCAGCGTGTCACGTTCATTCGTGAATTTACCGATTGTGCTGTCCCAGTAGCATTTCAGGCTGACACCCGAAGGCATCAGTTGCTGAGAGTTATCTAACTGCAACTCGTTCTCTGCGAAGTTCAGATATACCAGCAGACCCATTTCTTCGCCTGTCGGCGCAGTGCTGGCTATCGAACGGATGAGGCCGGCGGTCAGTGCAGGCTCAAACATACACAGTTCATCGATGTTTCCCTTAATCGCGTTCTCAACGTTTCCGCCGCCTAATGGGGTTGCACCGGCTATTATAGTTTCGGCAGAAATACCTCCAAGGGTGTCTGTCGCGAATGTGCCTTTCTGTGACATGTCTAAATAGAGATGACCTGTGTTGCGTGAACGGTTCACGTTCACGGCAAAGTGATGCCATTGTCCGTCGTTAACCTCTACGTCAGCCTTCACCTGTCGGTTGCCACTGCGGAAGTAAATCTGACCGTCTTCGACTCCGATGTTGAAGTGTCTCTTGCTGCCTGACTCGTCAAAAGCAGGACCGTTAGAGATCAGCGTGCCGTTTGCGTCGGTGGTGCGGAACCAGAACATCATGGTGTAGTTCTCATAGTCCTTGCGTGAGAACTTCTGGCCATCTATGGCAAAACCCTGTGAGCCGTCCAAGGTCATAGAGATACCGTTTGGAACTTTCCATGCTCCCTCCTTAACGTACAGGTCACCGCCACTGCTCACACGGTTGTAACTGTATTCGCCCTGTCCCTCATTCAGCGGGAAGTTGTCCAAGAGTCCCAGCTCATAGCCCGTCAGGCGTTTCTTGCCGTAGTCGCCAATCTCGTTCATGGTCAAGGCATGGTTCCACAGTCGGAATTCCACCATCTCGCCCTCGTAGTTGTTGCTGTTGCCGTGGGTTTCCTTATGACATCCCAGACTGTAGTTGCCCATGCCCAGATAGAG
>JAEEOB010000175.1 GCA_016284045.1 Bacteroidaceae bacterium | reverse complement strand
AGAATATCCTGTTGTGGTTTCTCAGTTCATGCAAGACACAAAGGAGATAGAGTTCGACGCAGTAGCAGATAAGGGAGAGATTATAGAATACGCAATTTCTGAACATATCGAATATGCCGGCGTCCACTCAGGTGACGCCACAATGGTGTTCCCCGCCCAGCACATCTACTTCTCTACAATCCGTGAAATCAAGAAGATTTCCCGCAAAATAGCCAAAGAGCTGAATATCAGCGGTCCGTTCAACATCCAGTATTTGGCAAAGAACCGTGAGGTGAAAGTGATTGAATGTAATCTGCGTGCTTCCCGTTCGTTCCCGTTTGTAAGCAAGATTCTAAAACGGAACTTCATTGAGACCGCAACCAAAATCATGCTCGATGTTCCATATACGAAGGCAGACAGCAGCGAATTCGACATCGACCGTATTGGCGTGAAAGCCTCTCAATTCTCGTTCGCCAGACTGCAAAACGCGGACCCGATTCTAGGTGTTGACATGTCATCAACCGGTGAGGTGGGTTGTTTAGGCGACAGCATGAATGAAGCTTTGGTGAATGCAATGATAGCAACCGGTTACCGTCTGCCAAAGCACAACATCCTTATCTCCTCCGGTGGTGCCAAAGGGAAAGTTGACCTACTTGAACCAGCCCAAAGTCTTATCAAGAACGGTTACAAGATATACGGAACTGCGGGTACAGCAAAATTTCTTAATGATAACGGCATAGAAGCAACCGCAGTGGCATGGCCTGACGAGGAAGGCACAAACAACGTTCTCGACATGATTGGCGAACATTGTTTTGATTTGATCATCAATGTTCCCAAAAATCACACAAAACGCGAGTTGACCAACGGCTACAAAATCCGTCGTGGCGCAATAGACCATAATATTCCTCTAATTACGAATGTGCGTCTAGCCAAGGCCTTCATAGAGGCTTTCTGTGAATTGAAGCAGGAAGACATCAAGCCGAAGAGCTGGCAGGAATACAATAACTGATGAAGTCAAGACAGCGGACGAGTCTATCTCAGACCATCCGCTGTCATTGTATCTATACGATTAGATAATCGTAAAAATTAGTTAGCACGATTATGATGAAGGCGAGAATATTGCAATCACATCTTATTTAGTACATACATAAAGTCAGTCTCTACAAGCAAATGAGCATCCCACTTAAGTAATTATTTCATCTTCAACAATTTAGAACAAAGCATAGAAGTAGATTAAGCGAAGAATCCATTCTCGAGAATGAATCGAAACACATCCGGATGTAACCACTTAGCAGCAAAAGGCAAGTTACGTGATTTGAATGCCTCCCTGATTTGAGTGGATGAGATATCAAACAACTTAAATTTCTTGTAATTGGAAGAAAGACGGACATCATTTCCGTCTTTTTTGTATAATGTGACTTGAGCCCAAGATACGTTCTTGTTGATGGCAGCATCGTTCTGTTCACCGTTTCTTCCATAAACAATGATATCAAAGTTTGCCTTAATCTCGTCGGCATGATACCATTGACCGAATCGTTGCCAATTGTCTTCTCCCACAAGGAGGGAGAAGATGTTTTGAGGAAACTCCTTTTTCAGTTCTGTCAGAGTAGTAATTGTATATGACGGTACGGGGAGTTTAGTCTCAAAATCAGACACATTGAGACAAGAACAATTCTTTACTGCCATCCTCGCCATTTTGATTCTGGTGTCGGTTGGAAGAATAATTTTTGAACTGTCTTTTTTCAAGGGATTGAGTGGTGACACCATAAACCACACTTCATCCACAACACCTGTTTCACAAATCGCCTGAGCCAAGGAAGTGTGTCCAATATGTATAGGATTGAACGTTCCTCCGTATATGCCTATGGTTTTCAATGTTGACATGGTTGCCTGATGAAATTTGTGTCGGTGAGCCATAAACGCCCCGATTTACGCATTCAAGAAGTTGACGACTAATTCGTAAGTTTCTTTCACAGCCGTCTCAAGATCGTCGTTTACCACGATTTTATCGAATTCTCCGGATCTTGAAAGTTCATAAGTTGCTCTTTTAATTCTTTCTTCAATCACCTCTTTTGAGTCAGTACCTCTTAATTCAAGCCTTCTTCTAAGCTCATCGATGCTTGGTGGCTGTATGAAAATGGCAAGTGCATTCTCACCGTAAAGTCTCTTTATTTTGAGAGCACCATGGACATCAACATCGAAAGCGAGGTTGATTCCATTCATCAGCTTCTCCTCCACCTCACTTTTCAAGGTTCCATAGAATTTTCCTGGATAAACCTCCTCATATTCAACAAACTCATCGTTCTTTATTTTCTCCATGAACTGCTCAACAGTGATAAACCAATAAGATTTACCATTCTCTTCATTCTCACGTGGTGGCCGGCTGGTTGCAGACACGGAAAACCCCAGGTTGTCAACCAAATCCTTCACACGATTATAAATGGTGGTTTTTCCACTTCCGCTCGGTGCACTGAAAATAACGACCTTGCCAGGTATTCTTGAATTATCTGTTATCATAAATTAATTTTTTTAAATAAAGACGAAAGATTCATAAAAAAGAAGAAAGAAAAGATGAGAAGCAGACAGAAATTGTATGTGACAAAAACACATCTAAAGCAATTCCTAGCAAAGCCATTATAAGACATTGAGAACCTGCTCTTTGATTTGCTCCAGTTCGTCTTTCATCTTAACGACCAGATTCTGCATTTCCGCAAGATTGCTTTTGCTTCCTGTAGTATTTATCTCTCTACCCATCTCCTGGGCAATGAAACCTAATTTTTTTCCTTGTCCTGGGTCTTCTTTCATCGTCTTTCTGAAATAGTCAAGATGATTTTGAAGCCTTTGCTTTTCCTCGTTGATGTCCAGTTTCTCTATATAGTAAATCATTTCCTGTTCGAGTCTGTTTTTGTCGTAGTCGATATTTGCAAGATTCTCGAGGCTCTCGGTTATCCGTTGTCTGATTTTTTGTATTCTCATTTTCTCAAAAGGTTCGATCTGATGGAGCAGCATCTCGATATTATCGATTTTCTCATTAAATTTTGCTTCCAAAGCACAGCCTTCCTGAATTCTGAAATCATTCAACTCATCAAGCGCATATACTATTGCATTCTTCACTTCATACCATTCCTCATTGGATAAGACCTCCACCTCAACAGAAGTCATGGTGTCGGGTAATCTAAGAATGACAGCCATCCATTCCGATGCATTAAGGTTACTGATATCAAGCCCCATGTCGTCGGAAATTTTGCTGATTTGCCGGAAATAATCATTGACAACAGTGGCATTGACATGAGCGGCAAGCTCTTTCTCGTTTTTTTCAATCCAGATAGACAAGTCCACTTTTCCTCTGATAAGTCTGTCGGCAACCAACTGCCTGATTTCCATTTCTTTTTCTCTATAGAGAGGTGCCAATCTGACATTTAAGTCTAACGACTTACTATTAAGAGACTTAACTTCGACATGAATATTTTTTCCCTGATAGTTTGCCACGTAAGCCCCGTAGCCGGTCATAGAATGTATCATAAAAAGAATCTAAAAATTATCAATCATTAAAAAGCGATGTTAGAAATTGCAGTAATCGGATAACAAAACGATGATTAAAAGCAGATGAAAATCATAAAAAACGTTGTTTTCCACGAAAATCTGCACAAAAATACGGATTTTTCATTAGATTATTGTAATTTTGCATAATAAAAAGTGAAAATTACAGAATAAAAATGTCGTGTATCCTCCATATTGACACTTCAACAGAGGTTTGTTCGGTGGCAGTAAGTGAAAACGGCGCAGTGATTTATCATGACGAAAGCACGGATGAACATGCTCATTCGAGCAAGTTGTCGTTAATGGTAGAATCAGCCCTTTCTTTCACCGATAATCATGCCATCCCTTTTGATGCTGTATCAGTGAGCAGCGGTCCCGGTTCCTATACCGGGCTTCGCATAGGCGTATCGACCGCAAAAGGTGTTTGTTATGGACGCAATCTGAATCTTATCAGTATTCCCACCCTGGAATTACTCTGCGTTCCTGTATTGCTAGGCCGTTTGGAACTCTCCGATGATGCTTTGTTGTGTCCGATGATAGACGCACGTCGTATGGAGGTTTACACAAACATTTATACCCGTTCCCTGAAGCCATTGGAACCAACCAGTGCCAAAGTGGTGACACCTGATAGTTTCTCTGAATATTTATCGTCGCATCCGGTTTATTTTTTCGGTAACGGTTCGTCGAAATGCAAGGGATTTCTCACTCATCCTAACGCCCACTTCATTGATGGCATTCGTCCTCACGCCAAATACATGTGTCCATTAGCTGAAAAAGCCCATGTGAGAGGTGAGTTTTCCGATGTCGCCTATTTTGAGCCATTCTATCTTAAGGACTTCATAGCAGGTAAGCCCAAAACCAGAAAAATATGAATATAAACGAATCATTCCCCTCAGACAATGAGCGCAGTCTGATAGACTATAACACAGACCGTCCTCCTCTGATTCTGCCGGAATATGGCCGTAGTATCCAGAGCATGGTTGACCACTGCATGACTTTGACAGACCGCAGTGATCGTAACCGCTGTGCCCAGACAATCATCCAGATTATGTCCAATATGCGTAGTCACAGTGGCGATGAAACAGAATTCCAGAAGAAATTATGGAATCATCTTGCTGCCATGTCATGCTATGAGTTAGACATTGACTATCCTTACGAAATAGAAAAGCTAAGCGATTTGAAATCGAACCGTTCTCGTATCTCCTATCCTCAGAAAAACATCTCAAAACGCCATTATGGAGCCATACTCGAAGAATTAGTGAAAAAGCTCTCGGAGATAGAGGATAAGTCTGAGCGTGAAGCACTTATCAAGATGATTGGCAATCAGATGAAAAGAAGTTTAGGCCGTTGGAACAAAGATGTGATGACCGACGAGAAAGTGTTTGACGACTTGGCCCGCATGACCGACGGAGCTGTCAGCTATCTTCCGAGTGAAATAAAACTCATGAGCGACAATGAAATACTGACAGAAGTCCAGCAGATGCGTCCATCCAAAAAGAAAAAGAAAAAATAAGCGATATGTCATCATTTGTTATAGAAGGCGGTTACAAGCTCCATGGTGAAATCACTCCACAAGGTGCCAAAAACGAGGCATTGGAGGTGATAAGCGCTGTTTTGCTTACAGAGGAGCCAGTGCTGATGCACAATATCCCTGACATATTGGATGTCAATAACTTAATCGGGATTTTAAGCAAAATGGGTGTCCGTTGTGTTCAACACGGTCAAGGTTCCTGGGAATTCACGGCCAACAATCTTGACATGGAATATTTGGCAAGTCCGGAATTTGTGCAGCGTTGCTCACGTCTTCGCGGATCTGTTTTGCTTCTAGGTCCGCTACTTGGCAAATACCATCGTGCCCGCATAGCCAAGCCTGGCGGTGATAAAATAGGTCGTCGTCGTTTAGACACCCATTTCTACGGTGTGAAGAAAATGGGAGCAAAATTTGACTTTGATGATGAAAGCGGCCGTTTTGAGATTGATGCCTCTTCACTTCATGGTGCTGACATTCTTCTTGACGAGGCCTCAGTGACAGGCACCGCGAACCTTATTATGGCAAGTGTGCTGACCCCCGGAAAAACCACCATTTACAACGCAGCCTGTGAGCCTTATATCCAACAGCTATGCAAAATGCTGAACCGCATGGGAGCAAAGATTAGCGGTATCGCCTCGAATTTCATCAAGATTGAAGGAGTAAGCGAGCTTCATGGAACCGAGCACCGCATTCTTCCCGACATGATTGAGGTCGGCAGTTTCATCGGTATGGCCGCCATGACTGGAAGTGATTTAGTCATCAAAAATGTGTCGTTCAACAACTTAGGCATCATCCCTGAGATTTTCTCCCGCCTTGGCATAAGGATGGAACGTAAAGACGATGACATACACATACCAGCCCAATCCACTTATAAAGTGGATAAATTCATAGATGGGAGTATCATGACGATTTCCGATGCCCCTTGGCCTGGGTTAACCCCCGACTTACTGAGTGTGCTATTAGTCGTTGCGACCCAAGCCAACGGTAGTGTGCTTTTCCATCAGAAAATGTTTGAGAGCCGCTTGTTCTTTGTTGACAAACTAATAGACATGGGCGCTCAGATAATTCTATGCGATCCTCATCGTGCAGTGGTAATTGGCCATAACCACACATTCCAGCTCCGTGGTGCCAAGATGTCATCACCCGACATCCGTGCAGGAATTGCATTGCTAATAGCAGCATTGAGTGCCAAAGGCACCAGTGTGATCAGTAATATCGAACAGATTGACCGTGGTTATGAGGATATTGAAAAGCGCCTTACTGCTATTGGTGCCCATATTACCCGCTTAGATCCCAAGAAACTACCTGACAATGTTCCATATCTCACCTAAGAGACATGATATCAGATGATTCAGTATATAAAATCGGTTTTATCAGTAAAGCTCACGGATTACACGGAGAGCTGAATTTTCATTTCACAGATGACATCTTTGATTCTGGTGACTCTCCCTATCTCCTGATCAGAGTTGATGGTATAATAGTTCCCTTTTTCATAGAGAATCTCAGATACCGATCCGACAACGTAGCGATAGTTAAACTTGAAGGAATAGACAACATTGAACAGACACAGCAGTTAGTTGGTAACGATGTGCTGTTTGAACGAAACAAAACAATTGAAACTGACCCAGATGGATACACCCTTGAATATTTTATCGGTTTTCAGGTATTTGATTCAGACGGCATTCTGAAAGGAATTATCACAGGTGTTGACGACCAGACAGAAAACTGGCTTTTTATTGTAGAGAGTAACGATGGCAGCGTCCATTACATCCCAGCCCATTCGGCTTTTATCCTGTCAATAAATTCCGAAACGAAAGAGATAAGGATGCAATTACCCGAAGGAGTATGGGATTTATAGTTTTTAGTTGTTAATTTAATTGGTTGTTAGTCTATTCGGAAGGTTATTCTTCACTGCATATCAACGAAGCACCCGACAGACAAATAATTATAGATATTAGATATTTACGATACGTAATGAGAAAAATCGCGATATTAGGTTCGACGGGGTCGATAGGCACTCAGGCACTGGATGTGATTTCCTCACATCCCGACTTGTTTGAGGCCTACGTTCTGACGGCGAACAATAATGTGGATCTGCTGATATCCCAAGCACGCCAATTTCAGCCAGAAGCTGTTGTTATAGCCAACAGTGTTCACTACCCTGCTTTGAAACGTGCCTTGTCGGATCTTCCCATCAAAGTGTATGCCGGTGAGCAATCGCTTTGTGAGGTGGTTCAGGACAAGGAAGTGGACATGGTTTTGGCTTCTATGGTGGGTTTTGCCGGTCTTCGTCCCACCATCAGTGCAATCAAGGCAAAAAAAGCGATAGCGTTGGCCAACAAGGAGACACTGGTTGTTGCCGGTGACTTGATTACACGTCTGTGCGCCCAGTATAAGGTGCCTCTGCTTCCTGTTGATTCGGAACATTCTGCCATTTTCCAGTGTCTTGAGCCCGGCAATCCAATAGAGAAAATTCTGCTGACGGCATCTGGCGGTCCATTCCGTTGTTTCAATTCAGAAGATCTCCAAATGGCAACTCCCTCACAGGCATTGTCACATCCTACCTGGCAGATGGGCGCAAAAATCACTATAGACTCCGCCTCCATGATGAACAAAGGCTTTGAGGTGATTGAAGCCCACTGGCTTTTCGGTGTCCCTTCGAATAAAATAGAAGTGGTTGTTCATCCTCAGTCTGTGATTCACTCGATGGTTCAGTTTGAAGATGGTGTCATCAAAGCTCAGTTAGGTATCCCTGATATGCGTCTCCCCATTCAGTATGCTTTGGGCTATCCCCATCGGCTGGCCAATCCATACGGGCGTGTTGATTTTCCCCATTTAGGTAGTCTGACGTTTGAAAAACCAGACCTGAAGCGCTTCCGTTGCCTTCAGCTTGCCTACGATGCCCTGTCGGAGGGGGGTAACATGGCTTGTATTATGAACGCCGCTAACGAAATAGCCAACCGCGCTTTCATTGATGGAGAGATTCCATTCATGATGATATCAGAAATTATCGAAAAGACGATGGGCAAAATAGAAAAAGTGTATGACTGCTCGCTTGACACGTATTTAGAGACAGATCGAAAAGCGAGGAGTTATGCAAAAAATCTGGTAATGACAAAAATAAAATAAGAAGACAATAAGACAAGAAGAGCAGAAGACGAAACAAAAGTCTATTTCTAAAATATGTACAGTTAAAATCATTTTGCCTATGTGTTTTCTCCTCTTCAATATTAAAAACAGAGATTCATGACAGTATTAATCAAAATTATTCAAGTAATTATTTCATTAGGTTTATTGATTATCCTCCATGAAGGTGGTCATTTCCTATTTGCAAAACTCTTTAAGACACGTGTAAACAAATTTTATCTGTTTTTCGACTGGAAATTTAGTCTGTTCAGCACATACATGCCCTGGTTCCGAAAGCTGTTCGGCAAAGAGCCTGTCCCGAAAAAGGAGGACGGAAGTTATGAATATCGTGGTACTGAATACGGAATCGGCTGGATTCCCCTTGGCGGATATGTCCAGATAGACGGCATGATAGACGAAACGCAAGACAAAGACAAACTCAGTCAAGATCCTCAGCCTTGGGAATTCCGCCAAAAAAAACCATGGCAGCGTCTGTTAATCATGTTAGGTGGTGTTCTGATGAACTTTATCGTTGCCTTCTTCATCTACGCAATGGTGCTTTATGCTTGGGGAAAGTCGTATGTGAGCCCCCAGGACATGACTTATGGTCTGAAGTTCAACAGCGAGGCCAAAGCTCTTGGTTTCCAAGATGGCGACATAATCATCAGTGCAGATGGCACATCATTTGAAAGCTGGCAGCCCGCTTGCCTGCGTACCCTCTCTACCGCCCATACAGCCACGGTTCTTCGCTGCGGCAAACAAACAGAAGTCAGTCTTCCTGGCGACCTGAACCTGTTAGAGATGCTTGATGAACCTCGCTTTGCCGACGCACTGATGCCAATGTGTGTAGACAGTGTGGTTCCCGGCACACCCGCAGAGGAAATTGGCTTAAAAAAAGGCAGTCGTATCACCCGTTTGAATGGTAAGGACATCAAAGACTTCAACGATTTAAGCCAGCAATTAGCCATGATGCGATCCACATCTACAGATGAAAATGTTTCAGACAGCATCAGTCTTGCATTGCGCAAAGTACGTGTGACAATAGCAGAGGGCGACAGCATCCGTGAAGCAGAGGCATTGCTGACCCCCGAACTAACCTTTGGCTTTGTGAATAAAAGTCCCGAATATAAGACAACAACCAAAGAATACGGTTTCTTTGAGTCGATACCAGCAGGCATCTCTTTTGGCTGGAAACAGCTGACAAATTATGTAAGCGACCTGAAATACATCTTCACGAAAAAAGGCGCAAAAAGTGTTGGTGGTTTCATCACAATCGGCAACATTTTCCCAGGTGTATGGGACTGGCAGAGCTTCTGGATGCTGACCGCTTTACTGTCGATTATGTTAGGCGTTGTAAATGTGCTTCCAATTCCAGCTTTGGATGGTGGTCATGCCTTATTCTGCATTTATGAGATAGTGACAGGCAGAAAGCCCAGCGACACGTTCCTACAACGTGCCCAATATGTTGGCTTCTTCATTCTACTCGGCTTGTTGATATTTGCGAATCTCAATGATATACTGCGGCTGTTCGGAATTATATAATAACGAGTTGGTACGATTTAGAAGAAGACGAGAATACAGTTATTACATCTGAAGGAACATACATTGTTTGTTTAAGTTGTATGCAAGACGCACCACATCGCTTTTCTACCATAAAAAAGATATTAACAGAAAAAATCGGAAGTCATGAAGATATTGGCAGTAGGCATGAATTATGCCGCACACAATAAAGAACTAGCCGAATCGTTATTACCAAAAGAGCCTGTGATATTCTCCAAGCCCGATTCGTCGATCCTCCATCCGGGGAAGCCATTCTTTATTCCGGATTTTTCTGACCGCTTCGACTATGAGGCAGAACTGGTAGTGAGAATCGACCGTTTAGCGAAGGACGTTTCTGAACGATTCGCCCACCGATATTATAATTCAGTGACAGTTGGAATTGACTTCACAGCCCGAAACTTGCAACGTCAGCTCCGTTCCGACGGACTACCGTGGGAACTATGCAAAGGCTTTGACGGTTCTGCAGCCCTAGGGTCTTTTATTCCCAAGGAGGAACTGTTTGATATACCAGGATGCACATCCGTAGTGGCAGAACTAAAACCATCGAAAACCGGCGGTACCCATATCAGTGAAGCATGTTGGCGTAAGCTGATTCAAGATATTCATTTTCACCTGGATATTGATGGTAATACCGTTCAGCAAGGAGATACTTCTGAAATGCTGTTCAACGTTGACCGAATTGTGTCGTATGTGAGCCGTTTCTTCACATTGAAGACAGGCGACCTGATATTCACAGGAACCCCTTGTGGTGTTGGTGAGGTGAAAGAAGGTCAGACACTGAAGGGATACATCGGTGAACGGGAAGTTTTGAATCTGAGAGTAAAGTAGATAAGGTATAAAGTGAAAAGTGTATATACTCATCTTATTGCTTGAAAAAGAGATTCCAACAGGATTTACGGTTTAAGATATTAGGATATGAAGAATTATAATGATTTGGGAATTTAAAGATTTAAGTTGTTAATTATCAGAATATTTAGCTATTACTAATCAAAACATAATAAAAATCCAATAGAGTTATGCGCAGATTATTATTATTGTTCATCATACTCATGCCGATAATAAAGATATCGGCAGCTGAAGGTGACAGTCTATCCACGAAATCGCTGCTCTCCTCGGGTACATGGGTTAAAATCCGTGTTGAGAAACCAGGTGTGTATCAACTCTCCCACAGCAGTCTGCGTTCGATGGGTTTCAGTTCCCCCGACCGCGTGAAACTCTATGGATTGAACACTGAGGTTGTTCCAGAGACAGGATTATTCGGAGATGAAGGTGATTTGCAAGAACTTCCCCTATACCGGATGTCTGACAAACTGCTGTTCTACGCCCGTGGAACTACACAATGGACACTTCAGACCACCAAGGGAGTGACCAGTTTCACCCATTTCAACAACCCCTATTCTAACTTTAAGTATTATTTACTGACCGAGGGAGACAACCCGATGGATTTTCCCACTTACAGCTACGAAGTCGGTTCAGACGCCCATGAGACCACAGATTTTCCCGACTATTCATTGATAGAGAGTGACGGATACAGCTTCATGAACTCCGGTCGCATGTTTTTTGAGAGTTACGACTATCAGACAGGTAACAGCCGCAATTACAATCTTGAGCTGCCCGGTCTGTCAAACAGAGGGCAAGTCAGGCTTGACGTTCAGTTCTGTGCTGCCGGCACGACCGCCTCTGAATTAGAGGTTTCTTTGAACGACACCGTCATCGGCAACATCACCATACCCAAACTTGGCAATTATGACCATGGTATTCTGCGTTCTGGCAGTTTCTCTATAAATGACGGTGTGAAAACGAAAAACACCGTAAAACTAGTTCACACCCGTCTGAGCGGTATTCCAGGCCATCTCGACTACATCCGTGCGACCTACGACCGCAAGCTCCAAATAGACGATAATTATTTACTTTTCCGTCCGGACACGGATGGTGATGTTGTATTCAAGGTATCAGGGGCTTCAGACGGTACAATTGTCTGGCGTGTGAGCCGTGACGGTGAGATAGAGAACGTAAAAGGAAGTGTGAGCTCCGGTGTTATGAGTGTCCCGTTCACAAGTGAATCGGAAAATTTCACTTGGATGGACGAGGAGTTAGTAGCCCTGAATCCCTCCTCCACCTTTCCCAGCCCCACAGTTGCAGGGAAGATAGCGAATCAAGATTTGCGTAGTTTAAGCAATCTCGACTTGGTGATTGTTGTCCCTGCCAATGGCAAGTACGTGAGTCAGGCTCAGCGACTTGCTGATGCCCATACGACCTACGACAGTCTTCGCAGCGTGGTTTTGACAATCGACAAAGTATATAACGAATTTTCCGGCGGGACTCCCGACGCCACAGCCCTTCGCCTGTTCATGAAGATGCTTTACGACAAAGCCTCTGATGAAAGTAACCGTCCAAAGAACCTGCTGTTGTTCGGTGACGGTGTATGGGACAACCGAATGGTGACCGGAGCCCTTCAGACAAAGTCTCCCGACGACTATCTGCTATGCTACGAGTCAGACAACTCCCTGAGCAAGACTGAAAGTTACGTTCTGGAAGAATACTATGGTTTGGTTGATGACAATATCCATAATATCACCAACGGTATTCCGAGAATAGGTGTTGGCCGTCTGCCAGTGTCGTCGAGCCATCAGGCCAAGGGTGTGGTTGACAAGCTAATAGCGTATATAAGCAACAAAGAGGTAGGCAGTTGGAAGAACCTACTATGCTTTATCTGCGACGATGGAAACAACAATCTTCACATGGATGACGGTGAGACCGTAATTAACAGTTTGAAGCCCTACACCAGCGATTTCCTCATCCGCCGTATTTACACCGACACCTACGAACGCGAGACCACCGCCACAGGCAGCCATTACCCAAATGCCAAAGCAGACATAGACAAGGTGATGCTTGATGGCGCTTTGGTGATGGACTACACAGGTCATGGTGCTCCCGGACAGCTTGCCCATGAGCAGCTGATGTTAAACAACGACTTCACGACCTGGAGCTCCACCCGCCTGCCGCTTTGGTTCACTGCCGCTTGCGACGTAGCCCCGTTTGACATGAACAAGGACAATATCGGCGAGAGCGCCATATTGAACATCGGTGGCTGTGCCATGGGTTTCATAGGCACCACTCGCACAGTCTATTCAAATCCGAACCGCCAGATGAATATCCAGTTCATGAAAAACGTTCTGTCGTTTGACGCCAACGGTCATCAGCTGACTATAGGCGAGGCATTGGCGAAAGCCAAAGGCGACCTGACGCTGATGGGCTCTTCCTCCATCAACCGTATTATGTATGTACTGTTAGGTGATCCTGCCATCAAGCTTGCGATTCCCACCTATAATATAGTGATAGATGAAATCAATGGCAAATCCACAGCAGACGGTGAATCTGAGTCTGTTTATGCCGGTGAACTGGTGACTGTGAAAGGACATATTGAGAACCGTAGTGGAGAGGCAGACAATAACTTCAATGGCTGGATTTATCCAACGATATTAGACAACGAGGAACTGGTGACTTGCCTGAACAATTCGAGGGGAGAGACAAACGGTAACGAGGCAAAGACCGAACCATTCCAGTTCTACTCACGCATAAAAACCCTCTATACGGTTGTTGACAGCGTGAAGAACGGCAGTTTCGCCTTCCGCTTTCCCGTCCCGCTCGACAACAACTACAGTGGCGAAAACGGTCTGATCAGCCTTTATGCCACAAACAGCGACCACAGCCACGAGGCAAACGGCTACAACACCCAGTTCAAGATAGCCGGCACAAGTGACTTGATAAGCACCGACACAATAGGTCCTGCCATCACGCCGATTTATCTTAACACCGACCAGTTCAAGAGTGGCGACATAGTGAACGAGACACCTCTGCTGATGGCCTATCTTTCAGACAAAGACGGCATCAATATGACAGGGAGCGGAATCGGACATGATATAGAGGCGATAATTGACAACGATGAATCATCCACTTTCTCTCTAAACAGCTATTTCACTACCACTCCAGGAGATTACTCCAGCGGTAAAGTGGAGTTCAGTCTTCCTACCCTCCCCGACGGTCATCACACACTGACCATCCGCGCCTACGACATTCTGAACAATCCTTCCACCGGAACAATCGATTTCTATGTGAACACCGGTGCGAAGCCCCAGATATTCTCCCTTGACATCAACACCCCGACATCCGACAATGTGTTGTTCACCATCTCCAACGACCGACCACAGACGAACCTGACAATCAGTCTTCAAATATATGATGTAAGCGGGCGCTTGATTTACAGAACGAGTGAGACTAATTTCAGTCCTTCCACCTCATACACCTTCAACTGGAACATGAACGAGAACGAAAGCCATCTTGTCCCGGGAGTGTATATCGTGAAAGCGGGCATCTCCACAGCCAACGGTCCGATAGCATCAGAAACGAAGAAATTCATTGTCGTCAGGAAGAAACATTAAAAAGATTTAGAAAAACAAGATTATTTACGATTTAATATTTACGATTTAATATTTATTTGAGCATTTAGAACTTTTATTATTTAACAAGACAAGAAAACAAGAACAGAAATGTTTTCATTGAAAAAGAGAACAAGTAAAAGAGATATACAATAAAGAGCGACAAAAAACGTTATTATAAGAGAAATAATCGAAAAAAGCCTAGATCTTAACCAACATCAAACAGAATTATTGATGAGACAGAAAGTATTATCCACCTTCGCATTGTTGTTTGTCATCTTCACAGCCAATGCCCAGGACATAAAGAATCAGCTAAATCCAGTTTACTATGGTGTGACCTCATTGGCAATTGCTCCCGATGCCCGCGCTGCTGGTATTGGTGACGTAGGTGCCGCCACGGATCCAGATGTAAACTCGCAATATTGGAACCCCGCCAAATATCCATTCTGTATCAGTCGTTCAGGCGTATCTCTGAACTACACTCCTTGGCTTCGTCATATTGTGAAAGACATCGATTTGGCCAACGTGACTGGTTATTACAGAATCGGCGACTGGGATGCCATCAGTGCCTCTCTGCGCTATTTCTCCCTTGGCGAGGTTATAGCCGGTTATGGTACCGACTTTAACGAGACCATCAAGCCCTACGAGTTTTCTGTTGATGTGGCCTATTCCCGAATGCTGAGTGAGACATTCTCAGCTGCAGTAGGTCTTCGCTATATCCATTCAGACCTGGCATATAAAGCCGATGATGAGACCACTCCAGGAAATGCCTTTGCAGCAGATATTGCCATCTACCACAACGGTTATCTGAATATCGGCAACCGTGAGTGTCAGTTAGGCTGGGGTCTGAACGCCAGCAACATCGGTAGTAAAATTTCTTACGACGAGGGCAACACAAGCGAGTTTCTTCCGACGAACCTACGTCTTGGTGCTTCCTTGCTGATGCCTATTGACGAGTTCAACACAATCAGCCTATCTGCAGATTTAAACAAGCTGATGGTCCCCACCCGTCCTACGATGGAGCAGTATATTCTTGAGACAGGCGCTGCAGAAGACGATTATTCCGGTTACACAAGCTGGCTGATGGACGAGGGTTATTACAACCTGTCTCCCATATCAGGTATATTCAAGTCGTTCCACGATGCTCCGAATGGTTTCAAGGAAGAAATGCAGGAGATATCCTGGAGTGCCGGTCTGGAATACGCATACGACAACAAGTTTTTCCTCCGTGCGGGTTATCATTATGAGCATCCCAACAAGGGAAACCGCAAATATTGGACCGTTGGCGCAGGATTCAAGATGAGTGTGTTCTCGATAGACGCAGGTTATGTGATTTCCGCTTCCCAGAGCAATCCATTGGATCAGACTCTTCGCCTGTCTCTTGCATTCGACATGGACGGAATAGCAGATATCCTTGGAAAGAAACGGTAATTTAGTTATTAGTTATTTAGATAACAAATTAACAAAAAGCGGCTTCTCAGATAACGTTATTTTATCCTATAATAAAAAGTGTGTCATTCTTTAGTGACACACTTTTTTTGTCATTAAATCACCTATTAGTGGCTCCGATTTGTTAAAAACAGTTAAATTTTTAATTTTCACAGTACCTTGTATTGCATAGTACTATAAAAATTTATAACTTTGCATCAAAGTTAGAACAAAACCGATAAAAATCAGACAATCATGAACATTGAAAACGTGAAATCACAGATGCGTAAAGGGATGCTTGATTATTGCATCCTGCTGCTGTTGCAACATCAGCCAGCCTACACCTCTGATATTATCAACAAGCTGAAAGACGCGGATCTGCTTGTAGTGGAAGGTACGCTCTACCCGTTGCTCACCCGCATGAAAAACGGAGGTTTGTTGAAATACGAATGGCAAGAAAGCACACAGGGACCACCAAGGAAATATTACGCACTGACCGACTTAGGAACCTCCGTATTGGTGGAGCTAAACAAAGCATGGAACGAAATCTCAAATACGGTAGGGATACTAAAGTCACTGAATTGAAATAAAGAATCGCCCAAATTCAAAACAAAATTATTCTTAGCATTAATCAATTAAACTTTAAACTATAATAACTTAAAACTCATAAAAACATGAAAAAGAATATCACCATCAATATGTTTGGCCAACTGTATGCTATAGACGAAGACGCATACGAGTTATTGAAAAATTACCTTGACGCCATTCGCCAGCATTTCGTCAAAGAAGAAGGAGGTGACGAAATAGCCGATGACATAGAGGGTCGTATCGGCGAGTTGTTCACAGAACTGAAATCAAGCGGTGTTCAAGCCATCACCATAGAACATGTTGAAAATATCATCAAGCGTATAGGCAAGCCAGAGGACATGGAAACTTCCAACGACAATCAATCAGAAGACGGAACCACCCAAACCATTACGGCATCTTCAACATCAAGCGCCACACAACCGTTTAACAACCCAGGTAATGGAGGGACATCATCCATACCGGCCAATAACAGTAACAGAAATAGCAGTGGCAACAAGAAAAAATATTACCGCGACGGAAATGACAAAATCATCGCCGGCGTGCTCTCCGGAGCCTCGAATTATTTCGGAGGCGACCCACTTGCATGGCGTTTGGGATATGTCCTGTTCGTTGTGATATGGAACAGTGTGAGCCACTGGGCCATTTTCGACCAATTCAATTTTGTACCGGTATTCAGCATCCCTATCCTACTCTATATTCTCCTTGCTTTTCTTGCCCCCTGTGCCAAGACTCCAGAAGAGCGACTGAAAATGAAAGGTATTGACGTGACCCCCCAAAATATAGCGGACGAGCTTGCCAAGGAGGTGAAGGTGAAAGAAGCAACGCAGTTCAATCCAGGTGGTTCGAAACCTCGAGGCTGTATGAACTCATTCATGACTGTGTTAGGAGTTATGGTAAAAATCTTTATCGGCGCTATCTTTCTCTTTATGTTTATCACGTTCCTTATCGTGTTCGTAGCGCTAATCAGCATTATTATCTCGCCTACGAACGAAATGCCCAGCTTCATAGACTCCGGACTCATTCCGATTTACAACGAACATCCGTTCCTCTTCTGGATTACAGGCATCTGCACCCTGCTGATTTTGTTCATCCCCGGTTACTGTGCTCTCCACTCGCTGCTGAGCAGTTCCGGCAAGGCTGCACCGATGAGCATGAGCCAACGCTGGATGTGGTTTGGAATGTGGATTGCCACCATTATCGTTATCACTGTTTGCGGTGTGAACATCTCAAAAATCGCACACAAACATTTTATCGAAGACCACATCCACGAGGGAGTTCTTATGTACGATATGGACAAAACCTACTTCAAACTTACCCAATTTCACCTGAAAGGAAAAAAAGAAGGAGACAAAGATGTATGGCATGACCACACAGAAATAGGAGATTACTACGACGACAGAATACGGTATTTCTCCTCATGGGACGAAGATCTGCTCGACTATTACCAGATTGAGCGTGAGGACACCTTCCTCACCCCAGGCACCTACCGCCTGACAGCCATTACAAGAACAGACGCTGACGGCGCCTATCTGTACGCCATCGCTGATGGGAAAAAAAGTCAAATCGCCATACCCGCCAATGGTGAAGAAGGAGGAAATATCTGGGAAGAGGCTAAGACAGAACTGAATCTCCACCCTTCCGACTCACTGAAATACGCCGACATCATCGCCTCGAACGACAGCTGCGGCTGCGGATGGAACAAAGTAACCCTTGACAACATCGTTCTGACCGGCAAAAACATCAAATACGGAATCAGTACCGTCCCAGCCTTCACGAACTCACCTTGCTACTGCACATGGGTAAACTCCATGGACTTCAGACTGGAAAGAGTAAACTAAAAAACTATCTGGTATGAGGGGTGTAAAAAACTCCTCATACCGTATAACCTAATGACAACACAGACTGAAATATGCCATGTGTCCATCCCTATGTAGCCGATTATCACCCAAACAGGAAGCAAACTTCCCAAAAAGAAGACGGACGCTTAAAGCCCATTAAAATTTGTTAAATACAGCCTAGAGGTGTGACAAAATAGTGTGTTACTACGTATATATAATATATATCAATAATTTTATAATAGTCAATCATGATTAAGAAAAGTATTTCAGTGCTCATACTCACATTTGTTGCAGCAATCGGATCCGCACAAGTGAGGTGTCATGTTGAGGGTGTATTGAAAGACATGTCGCAAGGAAACACTGTGCTGATACACAACTACAAGACAGACATCAGACTGAACCCCGACTATATACGTGTAAAAGCAGACGAGAACGGGCATTTCAGCTGTGACATTGAGGCGGAATCCGTTACGCTATATGATGCCATTCTTGAGGAACAGTGGCATAACGGCTCCTGGGCTTTCGCTCGTTTTCTCACGGAGGAGAATGCCACCGTCAAACTTGAATTAATTTCGGATGGTGAGGATGATGTGAAATGGGAAGTAATCAGCGGCGGTCCGGAGCAAACCAAGAGGATTGAAATGGACGCAGAGGCTCAACGGCTGTATCTTTCCCGCTTAAGTGCGATGGAGCAAGAGACGGAAAAGAAATTTGGTCCACAGATAGAACAGTTGAGGGCTGAAGGCAAAGAGCCCGACTCCTTGCTGATAAGCCAATTGAAAGCCGCTGAGCAGGCCCAAGAACAGCTTTACAAAGAATATAAAGATTGGGAAATCACTTATTATCAAGAGCACCCGATGCTTTATGCATTGTATGACATAGCAGACCGCCTACAATATCACAGAAGTGACCATCCACAACTATTGAATTTATATCATAGCTCATTAGAAAAAGTCGAATCTGGGAATCCCATTCACGAGGAGATAGCCACAATGGAAGCAGTGCGAAACCTTGTGCCAGGAAAACCTTATATCGACTTTGAAGCAATGACTGTTGACGGCAAAAAAGTGTCAGTGTCATCTATATATAAGGGGAAAGTGGCTGTCATCGACCTTTGGGCATCATGGTGCGGCCCCTGCCGCCAGCATAGCAAGGACTTAATCCCGCTTTATGAAAAATACAAGAATCAGGGATTCATCGTCATCGGCATAGCAAGGGAAGAAGAAGCATCCAGCATGATTAAAGCAGCAGAAAAGGACGGCTACCCTTGGGAGAACTTCCTTGACCTGAAAGATGAATTGAAAATATGGCGGAAAAACGGAGTCAGTTTTGCAGGAGGAGGGATGTACCTCATTGACCGTGACGGAATTATCATCTCGAAATCAACAGAAACAGACGAACTGGAGCCGCTCATCCGCAAGGCGCTTGGTTTGCCTGAGTTGCCGCCTTCAGGATGGAAAGCCGAAGCCGAACAAAACCGTGTTGAGCCAAATGATTCGTCCAAACCATTCACTGATTTCTCAGTTGTCTATCAAGGCAAGACCACCCGCTTGAGCGACTATGTGGGAAGGGGACAATATGTGCTTGTAGATTTTTGGGCATCTTGGTGCGGTCCCTGCCGTGCGGAAATCCCAAACATCATTGATGCTTACAACAAATACAAAGAAAAAGGTCTGGCAGTGCTTGGTGTGGCCGTAGCAGATAAACCGGCTCATAGCGAGACTGCCATCAAGGAACTTGGAATCAACTACCCTCAAATCATTAATGCACAAGACATCGCCAAGAAGGCTTACGGCATCAACGCTATACCCGAAATCATTCTATTTGCACCCGATGGCACTATCATTGCCCGTGGACTGCGGGGAGAGGAAGTTGAAAAGAAACTCAAAGAGATATTCAACGTCAACAAATAAATCGAAACGAACAATGAACAAGCAAACCATCATCACCATCCTGCTCGCCCTCGTCGCAATGACGGGACTGGCGCAAAAGCATCTGCCTGCGTTTCAGTATTCGAAGGAACCTGCGGTGTTAAGCGGACAGATTATAGGAAACAACCAGCAGATAACGGAAAGTGTACA
>JAEEOB010000174.1 GCA_016284045.1 Bacteroidaceae bacterium | reverse complement strand
CTAATAAGCAATCAAAAAACAAAGGAAAAGCGGTTTTTTCTTTTCCTTTTTGCCGTCGGACGATGCTTGTGCTATTGTTCTTGAAAATTTGGAGCGCTCCAAATTTATTTTTGGCGTTGACTTTTTAAAATTTGGAGCGCTCCAAATTTTCGCGTGCGATGGCCGTTTTTTTTGTCCTGTCGTTTTGCCAATGAAAATGGGATGGCTCTCCCGTTAGGAGAACCATCCCATTTGCTGGTCGCAGCGTCGTGCTGATAGGTTACTTTCCGTGGCGCTCGTCGGAAACGGTCAACTTCTTGCGGCCCTTGGCGCGGCGGCTGGCCAGCACGCGGCGTCCATTCTTCGTGGCCATGCGCTCACGGAAGCCATGCTTGTTCACACGGCGGCGATTGTGGGGCTGGAATGTTCTTTTCATTGTGCTATTTCTTTGTTTGTTGTTGTTATTTCTTTCGAAGAGGTGGGGCATACCCACGTTTCGGGCTGCAAAATTACACAAATCTTTTCAATTACGCAAGAAATAATTGAATTTTAGCGAAATATTTTTTGTTTTTCCCATTTTTCTTTTGTTTTTCGCTCGCTTATTCGTACCTTTGCACACGAAATAACAAATTCAAGGTAAAAGATATATGATTAACTCACAAGACATCAAGAAAGGAACAGCCATCCGCATGGACGGCAGCATTTGGGTTTGCATCGATTTCCAGCATCGCAAGCCGGGTAAGGGAAACACCATCATGATTATTAAGCTGAAGAACGTGAGCGACGGTCGCGTGCTGGAGCGCCGCTTCAATATCGGCGAGAAACTGGAGGATGTGATCATCGAGCGTCGTCCTTACCAGTATCTCTACGAGGACAACAGCGGTCGTATCTTCATGAACCAGGAGACTTTTGAGCAGATTCCCATCGACAACGATCTCGTCATCGGTCATGAGTACATGAAGGAGAGCGACATTGTGGAAGTGGTGAGCGACACCACCGACGGCTCTATCCTCTATGCAGAAATGCCCGTGAAGACTATCCTGCGCGTGGTTCACTCGGAGCCTGGCATCAAGGGCGACACCGCCACCAACACGCTGAAGCCCGCCACATTGGAGACTGGCGTTGAGGTGCGCGTGCCTCTGTTCATCAACGAGGGCGACTTGATTCAGGTCGACACCCGCGACGGCTCTTACCTGGCCCGCGCCAAGGAGTAAATGAAGTACAGCATCATTGTACCTGTCTTCAACCGCCCCGACGAAGTCCGCGAACTGCTGCAGAGTCTGACACAGCAGACGATGAAGGACTTTGAGGTGATTGTGGTGGAAGACGGTTCACAAACACCCTGCAAGGATGTCTGCGATGAGTTCGCGGGCATCCTTGACTTGCTTTATTATCGTAAGGAGAACAGCGGTCCGGGCCAGAGCCGCAACTATGGTGCCGAGCGCGCCCGGGGCGAGTGGCTCATCGTGCTCGACAGCGACGTGGTGCTGCCCGAGGGCTATCTCGCAGCCGTCGACGAAGCGGCGAAAGACGACTCCTTCGCCGCCTGGGGTGGCCCCGATGCTGCTCATCCCTCATTCACACCCATTCAGAAGGCCATCTCCTACAGCATGACCTCGTTTTTCACTACCGGTGGCATCCGAGGCGGCTCTTCCCCCCAGTCGGGGGGAGTGAGGGGGGCTTTGGATAAATTTTTCCCCCGCTCGTTCAACATGGGTGTGCGCCGCGAGGTGTATCAAGAGCTGGGGGGCTTCTCGAAGATGCGCTTCGGCGAGGACATCGACTTCTCCTACCGCATTGTGGAGGCAGGTTACAAGCCGCGCCTGTTCCCCGAGGCATGGGTATGGCACAAGCGCCGTACGGACTTCCGCAAGTTCTTCCGGCAGGTATATAATAGTGGTATTGCGCGCATCAATCTCGAAAAGCGACATCCCGGTACGATGAAACTGGTCCATCTGTTGCCTATGGTGTTTACTGTTGGCGTCATCGCACTGGTGCTTATCTCCGCCTTTGGCCGTGCCATGATGCACTACGACGCTCCCAACTGGCGCTCATGGTATTGGGTGTGTGCACTTCCCTGGCTCCCCATCATCTTCTATAGTTTGGTGATTTTCATCGATTCCAGCATCCGCAACAAGAGCCTGAAGGTGGGTTTGCTCTCAGTCCCCGCCGCTTTCGTCCAGCTGATGGGCTATGGTTTCGGCTTCATCGAGTCGTGGTGGAAACGCTGCGTGAAGAAACAAGACGAGTTCACCGCATTCGAAAAGAATTTTTACAGTTAAAAGTGAAAAGTGAAGAGAGAACAGTTATGATTACCTTTTACTAATGAGAGCGTTATAATGGAAAGAAAGGAAAGTGTGTTGAAGAATAAAAGCGAAAGCTTTGCAAAGAGAATCATCAAGCTTTATCAGTATCTGATGAATGTAAAACATGAGACTGTCATTTCCAAACAAATATATCGAAGCGGCACAAGCATTGGCGCCAATATTGCGGAAAGCAGATATGCACAAAGTGAATTCGATTTCATAAGCAAACTTAGCATTGCTTTGAAAGAAGCAGAGGAAACGGAATATTGGTTAAAGAGTTTAAGAGGGGGAGATTATCTTACAGAGGCTGGAAAGACAATAATGAGATAATCCGAATGCTTGTAAGCTCAATTAAAACAATGAAGAAAAAAGTGGGAATACTATGAAAACAAACGACAATCTAAATACAAGAGGCGAGACTAATCATAACTGTTCACTATCAACTATTCACTCTTCACTGAAACTGACTATCAACAATTGGGCTGAGGAGGACCGGCCGCGCGAGAAACTCATGAGGCTGGGTGCTGATGCCTTGTCGAATGCGGAACTGCTGGCCATCTTGATTGGCTCCGGCTCCACCAAGGAGAGTGCCGTGAGTTTGATGCAGCGTGTGCTGAACGACTGCGATAACAACTTGAACACGTTGGGAAAACGTAGCATTCACGAGCTGATGACGTATAATGGGGTGGGAGAGGCCAAAGCCATCACCATCCTTGCTGCCTGCGAGCTGGGCAAGCGGCGCCAACAGGCGCAGGCCGCTGAACGGAAAGACCTGGGCTCGGCCACGGCCGTCTACAACTATATGCACCCCCAGATGCAGGATCTGGATGTTGAGGAGGCGTGGATACTGCTGATGAACCAGAACTACAAGCTGATTAAGCCGATGCGAATCTCACATGGAGGAATCACCGAGACGGCTGTCGACGTGCGTATCATCATCAAGGAAGCGCTGCTATGTAATACCACGGTGCTCGCCCTGTGTCATAACCATCCCAGCAACAATCCGCGGCCAAGCAGGGATGACGACCAGCTGACTCAGCGTGTAAAGAAAGCCTGTGAGCTCATGCGCATCCACTTCATGGATCATATTATCATTACCGACGGTGCCTATTATTCTTATTACGAGCAGGGCAGGTTGTAAAGACAGACTATCTCCTAATGGCTTTCTCTAAGGTCAGAGCATCTATTGTGAGATTGAAGCCTGATGGCACATTCCCAACATGGATAAAAGGACTCAATATTTTTTGTTTTCGATATGGTTTTTATCGAAAAAAGTAGTATCTTTGCATAGTGGTTTACCATGCCTTCTGCTTACATTCGAGAACCGCAAAACCAGCATGATTAACATTTATTAAACACTATCACTCTAGTGAGAGAAAGCTATCACTCCAGTGAGAGAAAGCTATCACTCCAGTGAGAGGATCCTATCACTCCAGTGATAGACTCACGATTTGTGCCTGCATGTACCTCAATCTGTCATTACTTGTACCTCAATCTGTCATTACTTGTACCTCAATCAGCCATTATCGTCAACAGGAACAAGGGTGCTCGCTGACTGTCTGAAGAGATATCATACAAAAAAGAGCTGACAGTTGGCTGTCAGCTCCTTGTTCGTATTGCAGGTCATTCCCTTCGCGAGAATTACCTATACGGCAGGCATCTTACTCCTTCACGCGGTTGAGGTAGCTGCCGTCGCGGGTGTCAACCTGGATGAGGTCGCCCTCGTTGATGGATTGCAGCCTCACTAATCAGAACCTGATCCGTTTGTTATAGCTAAAGCTCTGGCTACTGGCATTAATGCCATAAATGCCACTTGGCCAGCCGCTTACGTTTACATAGGCTTCTATGTCGTTTATCACCTGACTATACACCACCAGTCCCGTTGACACATTAACGATGCTCAGAGTCCACTGCGGTATAGTTACCTGGCCGTTGCCCGGTTCCTCAATATCCATTTCTGGAACGACACGCAGGTAAGTACCGTCGTATTCAACAAACAGTTGCGGATCACCTGTGATCTCACCAGACTCTAGCGGAACAACCCGGAACAGCAACTCAAAGTCGTTGCATCCGCCACCGCTATGTGCCTCCAGCCTCACATAATAAGGATCCGTCTCGTAGGGCATCGTAAAGTAAACATAATTACCCACCTTTCTATATGCAGTTGGGGCATTTGCGCCATAGAAACTAATGTCCATCCCGTCGAAGAATGTTGAGTACAGTCCTACCTCGTTACCGCCGTTGATGTCCCTATATCCTGTACTTCCAGACCGTAGGTCTCCGTTTATATTCTCATATACATAACGAACCTCATCAAGTCCTTCGCCAACAACAAGGTCGGCTCTTCTCCTCACTCGCCATAATGGCCTTCTTGTGGGAGTAGTGATTTCCCTTAATCCTCCGTCGCCATCGTCTGGACTCAGATCCTCCTCTTCCTCCTCAGGATACTGGTCCGAGGGGAATGTGAATATCCTCTCGGGACAGGTGCCGTTCATGGTGATGGCCTCATCCTGCCATCCTTGCACGAACAGGTTGCTGCCGTGATGGACGATGCGCTTGCTCTTGGTCGCAATTGTGTCACCATTCAGGGTGATGGCTGCAGTCAGGTGTGCCACATGATACTGTAGCGTGTCGTTATATGTCACCTGACACTGGTTGCCGGAAGGATAAATGCTGAATGAGTTACTGTCGATGCTCCAGGAAACAGACATATAGTTTGGAATCCCATTTAAAGTATACAAATCCTGCCCGCATAGAATAGTATCCCCATTCAGAGAAGGCTTCATTATCGCAATGACCGCATTTTGCAAAAATGGTAGATTATTAATAGCATACTTCATAGTTCTTGCTTGCATAGGTGTAAATAGAGACATACAGCGTATATCTGTATATGACATGATGAGTCTAACATTAGGATTATATGCATCTCCATTTTCATCAATGCCATAACCATTCCAAGCGAATGTAACAGGGTCAACGTTATAATTAAGATTTGGATCTGCAGGAGTGTCTTCTATAAAATCACCACATACAGAAGAATTACTTCCATCAACTAACTCAGCACAATCCCCTATTCCTCTTTCATTATAATAAGTACCATGATGAGTATGATACAATGATAGTACATGCCCCATTTCATGCGAAACGACATGAGATGTAGAAATTGATAGTGATAAGTCCTTCCAATACACTCCACTAATTAAATACTCCGAACTAACACCTATTCCATTAGCTAGTCCTCCGTTATAACTGTTCTCATCTGGAAAAAAATACACATCAATTCCGTCTTGATGGTTATTGGTAGAAAATATTGTATTATAATTCTCATCTGCCTCGGTGAAATAAAAATAAGAATTGTTTATATAATCAATCCACCCATCCCAGACAAAATAAATACTATATGGATTAAAATCTGCATTTAAAACTCTTATAGCTTTAGATAGTACTTGATCATTTTGACCTCCTGTACCATCTGATTTGCGTATAACATGGAAATAAACTCTTAGATAATATTCCATTGTATCCTCTTCTTCTAAAAGAGAAGCTCTTGTCTTGCACAATAAAGAGTGTCTAGTAGTTAGCGTCGGCGTATTACAAATTGACTGTGAAGCTACGTATAAAGAGATTCCAAATGTAAGCAATAATAAAGTGAACCTTTTTTTCATCATTATTTGTTTTTTATAAATAAACACATATTGAAAGCTGCAGGGTTATTAGTTGATAATCCAAGAATAGTGTTATCGTTTTCTTTCCAGATAGAATATGAATAAGTAAATTTACTTAAATCTTTTATATCCAAAACACCTTTCTCTAAATATGTTGACGAGGACGTGGAATAAGCAGAGAAGCTATAATTATAGCTACGAGATTCGCTGTAAGTGACAGGGTTGCCGGTGATTTCCAGAATACCATTATTCTTAAAAGTGTATGAAATACCAAGAATCTTTGGAGTTTTCTCTACTTGGTCATATTCTATCCATTTCCCTAAAAGTAGTGAATTCTTATTATCCTCATCATTACTGCACCCCACAAATCCTATCATCAGTAGGAGCAGGCAAATCAAAATGGTTGCGAATTTTGTTTTAGTTTTCATCGTCGTACATTTATTTTTGGTTCTGTCGCAAATATACAAAAAACGATACTAAGCAAGCTTTATACTTGTTTTTTATAAAATACCTCTAGACATTCTTTTCAATTCCATGATAAAACTTTTTAATTGCTATATCTCGAGTAGACAATTTGGGGTATACCCCCCAAAACAAATATTCTACAAATGCAGTAATTGCACCTTCCTTTGTATGTTCAAAGTATAAATATAATGTTTGACTTTTACCATCCAAGAGAATC
>JAEEOB010000173.1 GCA_016284045.1 Bacteroidaceae bacterium | reverse complement strand
TCAACGAATCCAGTATGAAGTCATATTCTCAGATGAAAAGGTCAACGTTTCCAGTACGAAGTCCACTAACCCGGGAAAAGAGACAACAAAAGCGGCTCTTCTTCAATTTAGTTGAAAAGTACAGAATGCCAATATAACTTAGCCGCCATCTGTACAGTTTTTAATTCTGACAAAATTTCAGAATATGATATTTATATTAATTAACTAATAATCAATAATTTACGCATAGAAACATTAGGATATTTGACAAATTTTTCGTAACTTTATATCGCCAAACATAAAGCAAAAAATGATGTCAAAATATCCTAATGGCGACAAAGTTACAACAAAAAAAGCAGAAAATGACAATCTGGTCACGACAAAATTGCCAGATTGTAATGGAATCTCCCAAATTTACCTGTCATCCGGACTTCAGGTACAGGGTGTTGAGTTATCGGATGAAGCATTTCATGTATATGCATCATCTTCGTCAGCAGAGGGGATTTGTCCCTACTGTGGTTACAAAAGCAATAAGGTGCATAGTCGTTATGTGAGGGTTATCCATGACCTGTCAATCCTGGGCCGTAGTGTAACCATATTCCTGGAGGTGCGCAAGTTCTTCTGCCACAACCACAAATGCGGAAAGAACACTTTTGCCGAGCAGCCAGGAACCGAGGTGTTTCGTTACCGTAGGCGTACTTGTCGGTGTGAGGTCGCAGTTGCCAGACATGGCGTATCTGTTTCATCCAACTCAGCTAGCAGGCTTCTTTCGCAGTTAGGCATATCCGTAAGTTCATCGACAGTACTGAGAGATCTTCACAGGATGCGCCCGCCTTCATATGAGGAAGTCAATGAGGTTGGCGTGGATGACTGGGCATGGAGAAAAGGAGTGAGCTATGGAAGCATTATCATAGATCTAAGAAGAGGCTGCCCAATAGACCTGCTAGGCGGCAGAGACACAGACGGTTTCCATGAGTGGTTGGAAGCACATGATAAGGTTTGTCTTGTCAGCCGTGACAGATCCACGGATTATAGTTCGGCCATAGCAGCATTAGACAAGCCCGTAACTGAGGTCGCAGATAAGTTTCACCTCATAAAAAACATCTACGATCGTTTCTGCAAACTCATTGGAGAGCGCTATAGTGATTACAGGCAAGCTGCTTGTGAAGGCGATATGGGAGGAGAGAGAAAAAATAAAGAGCAGAGTCACAAGGCACGGGGATCCCAAAAGATAGATTCTCGTGCTGTAAAATTCAAAGAAGTCAAAGAACTGCAAAGAATGGGTCTTAAGCCTACAACCATAGCCAAAAAACTTGGAATAGCCAGGCAAACTGCGACAAAATTTTATCGAATGGAATCATTGCCAGACAGGACTAGTAAACTTAAAAATCAGTTATATTTGTACGACAGTTATGTGGAACAGGAAACAGCAAAGGGAAGAGCTCTTCTTTCTGTTTTCACAGAACTGAAGAAAAGGGGATTTGAAGGTAGTAAAACGCCTTTTTACGAGCACTGTAATTACCTCTCTGATGGACATCGGGGATATAAACTTAAGAGTCCAATGGCCGCTGAGGATATAAAGCCTGTAGATATTCCATCTGCATTAGTTCCAATAAAGGTCATGACGGCAATTATTGATAAAGCCGTTAGACATAAGAATCTGACAGATGGAGAAATGAAAGTGTTGAAAACGCTTAATTCTTTAGGATGGTTTAGAGAAATGTACGAGGCGACAGAAGGGTTCTATAGGGTCATCACAGGTTCTGATACTATTGAGCTGATCAGGTGGATGAAACGATTTTGGAAAACAAGCATCGCAACCTTAAAAACCTTTGTACTAGGTATAAAGAAGGATTACAATGCCGTCAGAAACACTATAAGGCTGAACGTGACGAATGGAATCACTGAAGGATACGTCAACAAACTGAAAGCCGTGAAAAGACTAATGTATGGAAGGGCAGGTATTGAATTACTAAAGAACAAACTCGTACTTGAACATGTACTTTTCAACTAAATTGAAGAAGAGCCGCTTTTGTTGTCTCTTTTCCCGGGTTAGTGGACTTCGTACTGGAAACGTTGACCTTTTCATCTGAGAATATGACTTCATAC
>JAEEOB010000172.1 GCA_016284045.1 Bacteroidaceae bacterium | reverse complement strand
GGAAGGCATGCCGTTGAAAGCACCTTGACGCTGTGCGATGGTAAGGGTGCGTGCCTTTTCTTTCCAAGAAAGCTGAATGGTGGAGTATTTCCCCTGCTCGTAGTTGTAGTTGTCACCCTCATCCTCGTAGAGAGTGAACTGTGCGTCAGCACCAGGATAGACAACGATGTCGATGTTGTCGTATTTGTTCTCGTTGGCATACTGCACGTCCGGTCCTAATGGGAGGATAGAGCCCGCCTTCACATAAAGCGGTGAGTGGCTTATAGGGGCTGCAGCTTTTACAGACTGACCGCCTTTAAGCTTCTCCGCTGTCCAATAGTCGTACCAGTCGGCTCCGGCCGGGAGATACACCTCGTAGGTCTTCGGCTCATTCCAGTTGACAGCCACGAACTTTTCGCCGTTATTATTCTCGTTTTTGTTCCATCCTGACATCTCGTCGGTCTTGATAATTTTCTCTTGCGTGTAGAGCGGATTGAGCACAGGGCAGACAAGGACATTACGTCCGAACATAAACTCGCGGTTGTTGTTCCATGTGTTCTTGTCGTTCTTGAAGTCCATGAAAAGCGCCCTCATGAATGAGTCATCGTATTTCGACACCTGCCAAGCCGTGCTGTAGATGTAAGGAAGGAATCGGTAGCGAAGTTTGACCGCATCGACCATGGCATCATAAATCGGCTCACCCGCTTTGCCATAATAGTAAAGCTCACGATAGACATCCGTTCCGTGGCTTCTCATCATCGGCATGAACGCACCAAACTGTAGCCATCTGGTATAAAGCTCATGGAACTGTGGGTTGCGAGTGCCCGAATTGGCCCCATTGACATTATAAGAACCAGCGAAGAAGCCGCCGATATCGCAGTTCACATTTGGATTGGCAGTGAGCGTATGGTTAAGGCAGATAGGAATCTGCTTTCTGAAGCTGTCCCATGATGAACCGATGTCCCCACTCCACGTATAAGCTCCCGTGCGCTGCTGTCCAGCGAAGTAGCTTCTTGTGAAGATATAAACGCGTCGGTCGTTGTCCACTGCTCTCTGGTTGTTGTAAACACCCTCAACCGCCATCAGCGGGAAAATATTGCGGACGCTTCTCCATGATCCCATCTCCGTCATCTCGTCGAGGTCAGATTCCTTGTAGCTTGTGTGATCCGGGTCGGTAGAGTCCATCCACCAAGCGTCAATACCCATGTCGTGAAGCCGTTTGAGATTTTTCCAGTAGATGTCGCGTGCTTCCTTGCTATATACATCATAGCATCTCACCCCGCTCGGGTAGTCCATACGCGGCGGCCATGCCGAAAGTCCGCTCTGCGGCCAAGTCTCAAACGAGAAAAGGTGGTTCTTTTCCTTCAGTTCCTTGAACGCCTTAGTGTTCGGTCCGAACGAAGCCCAGATGGATATACTCATGTGTGCATTCTGCTTATGCACCTCGTCTATCATCTGCTGTGCATGAGGGAACTCCTCACTGATGAACTCCATGGCATTCCATGTGTAGTTGGAGCCCCAGTACTGCCAGTCCTGGATAATACCGTCGAACGGCACTTTCAGGTCGCGGTATTTATGCACCACCTCGAGCAGCTCGCGCTGGCTCTTGTAACGCTCACGGCTCTGATGAAATCCGAAGGTCCAGAGGGGAGCCATCGGCACTTTACCGGAAAGGAACCGCATCTGCGCAATCACGCCGTCGGCATCCTTGCCATACATGAAATAATAGTCGATCTTCTTTCCCACTTGACTTTCGAGCTCCAACGTCTCATTGTCGTCAATCTGAGTAGGCGAATAGTTATCCCAATAGATGCCATATCCCTTGATGCTCTGCCAGAAATGAGCGAAGTCCTCGAGGTTTGACTGCTGCATCTTGCGGTGCTCCCCGCGCTGTGACATCTTGCCGTTCTGGAGGAGTCCCAGTCCATAAATAGGTTCATCCTTGTCGATGGCAAAACACTGCTTTACCTTAAACGCGCCTTTATCAACCCCCTCTGTAATCGGTGTAAACTTATAATCCCCCTCTTTAAGCAGGACATTGCCTTTCTTGTCGGCAAAAGTAACCTTGCCTTCGTTGACGGTCACGGTCAGTTCGGCAGACTTATACACAGTTGTGCCACCAGATGTTTTCTCCGACACTTTCACCTGCTGAGGCGTGGCGATGACCACCTCAGACTTAGTAGGCGCAGCATTGCCTTGCTCTTTCACGATATGCACGATGCCCGGAGTAAAGAACTCCACTTTCTGAGCATTCGCCATACCAGCGGAAAGAAACGCCAAAACGAATATGATTTTTGATTTCAACATAATATTTAGAATTTACTATTTATTTGTTTTTGTTTATTTCAAGCGTCTTCGGGCATCGAGCCCTCAACGCTTGACGCGGACGGGACGTCCACGCCCCCAGCCGAGGACTGATGAAGAAAGAAGATGAGAAGACGAGAAACAATATGGGTGTCCCCATATTGTTTTATCAAGACACCCATTGATATTTATTGTTTTCGAATAAAGATTTTCCGAGTAGAGCCGTCCGCACTTCTTTCGATGCACAAGCCATTTGGTTTGGCCAGGAGACGTCCGCTCAGGTCGTAATAAGTCTTAGAGCCATCAGACACCTTGTTTTTCACCTCGTTGATGTCCGTACTTGTGTTGTCGATCATAAAGATATACGTATTCAGACTGCGTGCCGGCGATTTGACAGTCAGCAAGTCAGTCGGCTGGTCGATCGTGATTTCAGACTCCTGACAAAGGCTTTCGTTGGAAGTGGAAAGGAGGTGTGTTCCGCTTTTCACTTTGAAGGGAAGCCTAAGCTCCAGGTCGAAGTCATATTTCATGGTGTCTATAGCCATGACTATGAGCGAGTCGCCCTTGATATAAGCCGATGTCTCGAAATAAGATTCCGTACCAGTAGCCACATTGGCTTTTGAGTAGAGACGAGTGGAGCCGGTGACATGTTTTGCAAAATGCGACATGACGTAAGCACGAGGGAGCAGCTTGTTTTTTGTGTTGCCCGGGTTGTACTTAGCCTCGCCCGTTCCGACGAACGCCCAGTGGGCACGCATATACCAATAGATGTAGCCTGTACATCCTGCCAGCATACACTCATTGAGCTCCTCGGCAAAGAGCAGCTGCTCGTGCCAGTTAGGCAGCCGTTCGATATTGTCGGTTGACGAGTGCTCGGTCATCCAGACCTCCTTGCCGTACTGAGCAGCCTTCTCAGCCGCCGCCTTCAGATTTCCAAGAGGCGGGTGTCCGTAGATATGTCCGGCAATGATGTCGATTTGGTCACGTGCAGTCTCATCATTGAGCAGGGCGTTGGAGTATCTTGGGTCGAATCCAAGCGGCTCAGCACTGATAAGTCTGACCCCTTTGTAAGTGTCTCTGTCGAGCATGTGCGCATAATTCTTGACGAGGTCGAGCTGCTGATCAGGCGTATAAAGGCATCCAGAATAGCTGACCCACCAGTCAGGCTCGTTCTGTATAGACACAGCGTCCATCTCCACCCCCATGCTCTTCATGTATTTGAGGAATGAGTTGAGCCAAGGGAAGAATTCCTTATAGCAGTCCTCACGCAGTGTTGCACGAATGTTTCCTTGGCTGTCACTGTTGCCACCCTGAGCTGATCCGTTGGTCTTGAAATCACCTGGCGGTGACCACGGAGTACCGAAGACGATGGCACCCCGTTTCTTAGCTTCCCTTGCACAAGGTACAGAGCCGAACCAGTCGTATGGCGTGTCCCATCCCACATCTGAGGCAGTGAGATTTCCTTTGTGGTTAGGTGAGATTTCCATACGCATGATGTTCAGCCCGATTTTCGATGTTGGTCCGTAGAGTAACTTAACGGGCTGCGTGTCGCTGGCAAACGGGCACATAGCCCCATCACAGGCAGCCGCACCGAACCCAGTAACCGTCTGATATCGGGTGTCGTTCACCGTAATTTTGATGGTGATTGCGTTGGCTGTTGCAGCAAGCGCCAGCGCAAAAAATAAGAGTGGAATCCGTTTCATTAGAAAAGAGATAAATGTTAGATAATTAGTTTTGTTTTGCAAAAGTAAGGAAAAAAACGGAGAAACACAAAGAAAGGAGTAAGAAAAAAGGAAATTGAAACGTAGATGAAAGAAGTTGGAACAATTTGTGATTTAGTTTGTAGTTTATAGTTTGTAGTTTATACAAGCGTCTTCGGGCATCGAGCCCTTGACAGTTGACACGGACGAAACGTCCACGCCCCCAGCCGAAGACTGATGATTTAAGAAGACAAGACGATCGTCACAAGACGCACAAAGGAGGGGTGTTTACTTGCCGAACGTTTTGGTAACAGGACGTACTACGGGGTGCTCTACTTTGCGTCGCCAGTTGAAGTAGCCGAAAATGGCGATGATGACGTAGATGGCGTAAAGAGAGGCTTTGAAAGGGATGTCCTTATAAAAATAGAGTGCAGAAGTGACGATATCGACTACTATCCAGATGAACCACTGCTCAAGGTATTTGTGTGCAAGCGCCCAGATACCGACGATACTGAGTGCGGTTGTGAAGCTGTCTGCAAGTGGGACATTGGAGTTGGTGAAAGAGACAAGAATCCAATAGATGAGCGCCCAGATGGCAGCAATGCAGATAATCCACGGAAGAATCAGCTTACGTGGGAAACGAGAAATAGGCTGCTCCGATTTATTATGTTTTTCCTCCCGTTGCTTCCTGAACAGCTTCCATCCTGTTTTCCAGACGATGAATCCATAGATAGTCATGAGGATGTAATAGAACTCCATAGCACAGTCGGCGTATAATCCGCTGTTGAAATAGAGGATGATGCCGAGTGCCTGCATGATGAATCCGACCAACCACATCAGCCAACTCCCCCTGACTTCCAAAAGGATATAAAGAAGTCCGAAGATTGTGGTTGTTATGTCGAGAAAGAGTTTCATGGGAAAAGGATTGATAGTGAAAAGTGAATAGTGAAAAGTGTATTTACTCTAAAGATGGTCTCAACTCAACAAAGGGAAAGAACTACGGTTTCTGACGTGTGAATGCATGTCTGTTTAGTTTGAAGTTTATAGTTTGTAGTGGCCATGTAGAGGGGAGATGGTTTTTAGATTTTAGTTTGCAGTTTTTGGTGGCCATGCGGAGTGATTGTTTTTCATCAGTCTTCGGGCAACGAGCTCTCGACTGTTGACGCGGTCGAGACGACCACGTCAACAGCCGAAGACTGATGATTTAAGAAGACGAGAAAGGGTTAGAAATTGATGGAGATGTAGGCAAGGAAATGTGTTGGTGCCTGTGCTGAGAAAGTGGCCCATGCCCATCCTCCGTTGTAAGCCTCGATTTTGCCGTTGTTGTTTCGGAAATTCATGGAGCATGAGCCATTGCTCTCGTATTTTTCGTTAAAGAGGTTATAGACAGTGGCCCCGACCGTGAAGCGTTTCACACATCCGAACTTAAAGGAATAAGAGATGTCGAGGTCGGTAGTGAAAATCTTGTCGATCATGGCGCTGGTAGTTGACCCGTCTTCCTCATGATATCCTTTGAATCCGGAGTTGGTCATGTACTGCTCACTGATGAACTTGGTGAAGAGCGATGCTTTCAGCCCTTTCCATTCGTAAGAGAACTTGTTGTTGAGGATGAAATCAGGAGAGTAAGCCAGATGGGTGGTACCCACGTTGGCATAACTCTGTGTCCAGTCCTCGTTGATGACCGTGACGTTCATGTTTTTCGCCCGGTTCTTGCTCCAAGTGGCATTGGCATCCCAAGTGAATCCGTCGAAAGGCTGCCATGCAGCAGAGATTTCCAGACCAAGACGATAGGAATCCTTGATGTTTCGTGCCACCATCTCGCCATTGGCATCCTGTGCACCTGTGAGCACAAACTGATTGTCATAGTTCATGAAATAGAGATTGGCACTTGCCGAGAAACGTTTTGACTCGAATTTATACCCCACCTCAAGGTCGTTAAGGCGTTCACGCTTGGGTTCCACCTGATCAGTCTCACTCAGCATGTCCTCCCAGTCGTTACGGACAGGCTCCTTATGAGCCACTGCATACGACGCATAAGCGGTATGTCCTTTCGCAGGGCTGTACATCACACCGAATTTTGGATTGAAGAAATCGTATTTCCTGTGGAGGTCGAAATGAATCTGATTCTTATCGTCGCCGAATTCCTGAGTGGGTCCGGTCATTTTCACCGACACATGGCGGTATTGGAGATCCACGAAGGCATTGAAATTTCTGAACAGCTCATAATTCACCTTTCCGTAGAAATTATAATCGATTTTTCTCGCATCGGTGTCATAATATCTGAAACTTTTTGGTATTTTCGTCTCATACCCCTTGATGCTGAGAATATTACCAAAATGTTGACCGTCGTATCTGCTCCATCCCCCTCCGAAATTAGCCGACAGTCCGTTTCTGTTGTTGAAATTTAGGCTTGCCACCGTTCCGTAGAAATCATTGACCATGCGTTTTTTCCTGATGACATTTGACCGTCCTTTTGGGAAGTCATATTTCTCATTGTCGGGCAGCAGCTCGAAATGATACTTATAGAGCTTCTGGTCTTCCTTGTACTGCTGGTAATATCCATCGCCTCTGGTGTAGTAAACCGCAGTGTTCAAATTCCAAAAATTATTGAACTGCTGGTTCCATAGCAGATGGTAATGTTGCTGATGGTAGTTGTCAGTCTGGTCCTTATAAAAAGCAGTATTGCCATTGTCGTCGGTATATTGTCCGCAAGGATTGTATGTCCTGCCAAGTGTTTTCATATCCGCTTTCGAGAGATAATCCCAAGCATGGTAGGTTTTCTCCCAACCGTTGAAGGTGACGAATTTCACGACCGTGTTGTCATCCATATACCCCCCCTGGAGGAAATAAGAATTGAGGTTCGCCGATGCACGGTCGATATATCCGTCGCTACCAATATTGGAGATTCTTCCCTGTATAGCCCAGTGATTGGCGAAAAGGCCGGTAGCAAAGCGGACAGCCTCCTTATGCGTTCCGTAGGATCCCCCCGAGATGTCGATAATGGCATACGGCTTGTCGATGAGGTTGTCGGTCTGCATGTTAAGTGTAGCCCCGAAGGCACCAGCACCATTAGTTGAAGTACCGACACCACGTTGCAACTGCATCGACTGCACATTTGATGCAAAGTCACCCATGTTGACCCAATACATCTGTGAGCTCTCAGCATCATTGAGCGGTATGCCGTTAGCAGTGACGTTGATACGCGTGGGGTCGGTGCCTCTGACATGGATGCCTGTGTAGCCGATACCCGTTCCAGCATCGCTGCTGGTCGTGACTGACGGCATCATGTTGAGTATTGACGGCACATCTTTTCCATGGTTCACCTCGTTGATTTCTTCCTTTTTCATATCGCTGAACGCCATAGGTGTCTTGGCGTTCGCCCTTGTGGACTGCACCTGTACTTCCTGCAGTTCCCACTCGAACAAAGAATCAACACTCTGTGCCGACACGTGACTGGTCAGCACCAAACATCCCGCGAAAAGCGGCAACAATCTTTTTCTCATAATTAATACCTTTATTATATGCCCTAAAGGGGCAAAGAAAAAATAATAAAGGGGTTGTAGATTACCTTCCCTACGTCGGCATTACCCGAATCAGGTTATGAGGGTATAATCTCAGCCTAAACCATGCGGGTTTAAGCACCCCTGGACTTGCAAAACTTCAAATCCGTTGCAAAGTTACAAGTATTTTGCGAGAAAAACGAAGAAAAGGAAGAATATTTTAAGTGAAAAGTGAATAGTGAAAAGTGAAAAAGTGTATTTACTTTTGAAGAAAGAAGACTATTATTTATTTACGACTTACGATTTATTTGACTATTAATATTTTTTTTGCAAACGTCTTAGGGCACCGAGTCCTTGACGCTTGACGCGGACGAAACGTCCACACCCGCAGCTGAAGCCAGATGAATTAAGAAAACGATAAGACGAGAAGGCGGGTTAAGGATAAAAGCTGAAATGCATGAATCATAAAAAAATAATAAAAAAGGAGAAAGTTGTGTTTTTTGCCAATATATTCAAAATTTATTCGTTTTTTATTCGTTCATATCATAAAAAAGCGGTAAATTTGCAATAAAATAAGCTGAATCATAAAAATCCACTAGTAAAAATCAAAAATCGGACTAACATAATAAGTAATAAATTCCATAAATACCATAAATCACATAAAGCCATATTAAAGAAAGAAACCACTTCTAAGGGATTTTAGGAGTGGGTATTGTTATGAAGATATTTTTTTACAAAAAAATGATAAAATAATGGTTAAAAGAGAAAAACTTTTTGGTGAATTTCAAGCTCCTACCCGTCAGGAATGGCTCGACAAGATCGAGGTGGATCTGAAGGGTGCCGATTTCCAGAAGAAACTGGTATGGAGGACAAACGAGGGCTTTAACGTGCAACCGTTCTACCGTCGTGAGGACCTGGCAGACAAGGCTGCCGTAAATTCTCTCCCCGGTGAGTTTCCGTTTATCCGCGGCAACAAAACCGACAACAACCTGTGGTATGTTCGTCAGAACATCAATGTGACCGACGCCAAGGCCGCCAACTCCAAAGCCTTGGACATCCTGAACAAGGGCGTTGACTCATTAGGATTCCATTTCTGTGGTGACATGGTGAATGCAGAGACCGTTGAGACATTGCTGAAAGGCATCCGCTGCGACATAGTGGAAGTGAACTTCTGCACCTGCAAACGCCGTTCAGTAGAACTAGCCAAACTCCTCGTTGACTATTTCGAGAAACACGGCTATGATAAGGAGAAAGTATCCGGCAGCATTGACTGGGATCCAATAGAGAAGATATTGGTAAAAGGCAAAGACACAACAGCCGTGCTTCAACTTGGCAAAGAGCTTATTAACACGTTTGCAGCCTATCCGAAATTCCGCTGCGTGAGTGTGAACAGTGTGACGCTGAACAACAGCGGCGCATACATCTACCAGGAATTAGGTTATGCTTTGGCCTGGGGAAACGAATATCTCCAGCAGCTTGTTGACCAGGGTGTTGACCCGACATTGGCCGCCAAGAACATCAAGTTCAACATGGGTGTTAGCGAGAACTACTTCATGGAGATAGCCAAGTTCCGTGCCGCCCGTATGCTGTGGGCACAGATTGTGAAGCAGTATGAGCCGCAATGCGACTGCGCATGTCAGATGCACGTATGCGCCGTGACGAGCGAATACAACCAGACGCTGTTCGACAGCTACGTGAACCTGCTACGTTCTCAGACCGAAGCGATGTCAGCAGCCATCGGCAATGTTGATTCCATGGTAGTCACTCCGTTTGACAAGCCTTATCAGACCCCCGATGAATTCAGTGAGCGCCTAGCCCGCAACCAGCAGCTGCTTCTGAAAGAAGAAGCCCACTTCGACAAGCTGGTTGACGTTGGAGGCGGTTCTTATTATATCGAGACGCTGACTGACGCCATCGCCAAGCAAGCATGGGCACTGTTCCTTGAGGTTGAGGAAGCCGGTGGTTTCCTTCATGAGGCTCTTGCCGGCAATATCCAGTCGAAGGTGAACGCTTCGAACGACAAACGTCATGCAGACGCCGCCAAACGTAAGGAGTTTATCCTGGGCACCAACCAGTTCCCTAACTTCACTGAGACCTCAGAGGGCAAGCGTCCGTCAAACGGTTGCTGCTGCGCAAATAAAGCAGAGGCTGAAGCAGGCAATATTCCTACATTGAACAAGAGCCGTATGGCAAGTGAGTTTGAGACCCTGCGTCTTGCGACAGAGTCAGCTCCGAAGCAGCCAATCGCCTTCATGCTGACCATTGGTAACCTGGCAATGCGTCAGGCCCGTGCTCAGTTCTCCTGCAACTTCCTTGCAGCCGCCGGCTACAAGGTAATAGACAACCTCGGTTTCAAGACTGTAGAGGAAGGTGTTGACGCCGCCTTGAAGGCAGATGCCGACATTGTGGTGATTTGCTCATCCGATGATGAATATGCAGAATATGCTATTCCAGCTTACAAGTATCTTGACGGCAGAGCCATGTTCGTTGTAGCCGGTGCTCCCGCCTGCTCCGAAGACCTGAAAGCCGCCGGCATTGAGAATTTCATCCATGTCCGTGTAAACCAACTTGAGACTTTAAGAGAATATAACAAGAAGTTGAATATCCAGCAATAACTATTTAAAACATGGCACGAAAAGATTTTAAAAATATAGATATCTATGCTGGTATTCAGGCAAAGAATGGCCAGCAGTGGCAGAAAGACAACCATATCACAGCCAACTGGAGAACCCCCGAGCAGATAGACATCCAGCCTGTATATACAAAAGAAGACCTTGAAGGCATGGAACACCTGGACTTCACCGCCGGTATTCCTCCCTATTTGCGTGGTCCTTATTCAATGATGTATCCGTTCCGTCCTTGGACCATCCGCCAGTACGCCGGATTCTCGACCGCCGAAGAGAGTAACGCATTCTACCGCCGTAACCTCGCCAGCGGTCAGAAGGGACTGTCTGTGGCATTCGACCTCCCGACCCACCGCGGGTACGACCCAGACAACCCACGCGTAGTAGGTGACGTAGGTAAGGCCGGTGTGAGCATCTGCTCACTCGAAAACATGAAAGTGCTGTTTGCCGGTATTCCATTGAACAAGATGTCGGTGTCGATGACGATGAACGGCGGCGTGCTTCCTATCCTTGCCTTCTACATCAATGCCGGTCTGGAACAAGGCGCAAAACTTGAGGAGATGGCCGGAACCATCCAGAATGATATTCTGAAGGAATTCATGGTCCGTAACACCTATATCTATCCTCCAGCCTTCTCTATGAAGATTATCGCTGACATCTTTGAATACACATCTCAAAACATGCCTAAGTTCAACTCGATCTCCATCTCCGGCTACCACATGCAGGAAGCAGGTGCAACGGCCGATATCGAGCTTGCCTACACGCTCGCCGACGGTATGGACTACCTGCGCACCGGTGTGAACGCCGGCATTGACGTTGATGCGTTCGCACCCCGTCTGTCGTTCTTCTGGGCCATCGGCATGAACCACTTCATGGAAATCGCGAAGATGAGAGCCGGCCGTCTGCTTTGGGCAAAGATCGTGAAGAGCTTCGGAGCCAAGAACCCGAAGTCGCTCGCCCTTCGTACCCACTCCCAGACTTCAGGGTGGTCGCTGACCGAGCAGGATCCGTTCAACAACGTGGGCCGCACCTGTATCGAGGCCATGGCAGCCGTATTGGGTCACACCCAGTCGCTGCACACCAACGCCCTCGACGAGGCCATCGCCCTTCCTACCGACTTCTCTGCCCGTATCGCTCGTAACACACAGATATACATCCAGAACGAGACGAAAGTGTGCAAGCAGATTGACCCTTGGGCAGGTTCCTATTATGTTGAGACCCTGACCAACGAGCTGGTACACAAGGCTTGGGAACACATCCAGGAAATCGAGAAGCTCGGTGGTATGGCAAAAGCCATCGAGACCGGTCTTCCAAAGATGCGTATTGAAGAGGCAGCCGCAAGAACCCAGGCTCGCATCGACTCCGGTGTTCAGACCATCGTCGGCACAAACAAATACCGTCTTGACCATGAGGATCCTCTTGACATTCTTGAGGTTGACAACACTGCAGTACGCAAGCAGCAGGAAGAGTCGCTGAAAGAGCTTCGTGCCAACCGCGACGAGGCAGCCTGCAAGGCAGCGTTGTCAGAGATTACCGAATGCGTGCGTGAGTTCAACGAGGGCAAGAAGAGCAAGAACAACCTACTCGCCCTTGCAGTGAAGGCAGCCGGCCTGCGCTGTACCCTCGGTGAAATCAGCGACGCATGCGAAGAGATAGTTGGACGTTATAAA